>JAIORV010000157.1 GCA_021107945.1 Vulcanimicrobiota bacterium
TAGCCACTTTTTACTTCCACCTGAAATATCCTACTACATTATAGCAAGCTTCGCTGTGTTAATCCTCGAATACAAGAGAATCTCGTCCTTGAGAAAGTCATTGGAGTAAAGTAATCCTTTCTTGTATCGCTCAGAATGACAATTGCGTAAGTCTTGATAAAAATGTGGTGGTAAGAGGGATTTATTCTCCTGATTGAAAAGGTATGATCTCCTTGATATTCTATTAATATTCAACAAATGAAAGTTGGGAAATGTTTATTTTCTGTTGAAATCTCTCAAGTTCAGATATGTCTGGGATACAGGCTTTTATTTTTCGAAAACCGTTTTACAAATATTCATATTGCAAAATATTATTAAAGGAATTATGATGAACATGCTTAATAATTCAATATATGCTTTATATGCCATGAGAGAAATGGAGTTCGAGAGTTGAGATGTGAGAATCCCGCCTCCCGTTACCCGCTTCTCATTTTCCGAATAAGGAGGTATTAATATGATAATTCCAACCGAAGACCAACTTTTTAATCATAGTTGTCAGTTCAAGGATATGAAATTGAGCGCTTTTAATCCAAAAACTCTTACATATTATTGCCAGGTATGCGGTGGAAAATTAATTATCGAGAAAGATATGAAGGACTGGGGAGAACTTTTTGGTGAGCCTATCACCTTGAAATTAAATAAAAAAGTCCTGATAAAAGTTATTGAAGACAGGGATCTTCAAGCACGTATGGAGGAAGAGATAATCCTCAAAAAAGAGCAGGAAGCTATGCAAAGAGCCGAGGAAGCGCGCCAGAAAATCGAAGAGGCCAGGAAGCAGGAAGAAGAAGAGAAAATGAGAGTGATGGAAGAAATGGAAAAGGAAGCTCAGGAAGCTCAGGAAGCTTCGGGAGGTTAGTGTCCTTATCGGGGAAGAAACTTTTAAAAAAAAATCCTCTTCCCCGAACCCCATCTTCAAATAACTTTAAACTGCAGACTTCATCGAATTTTACAAGTTCGATGAAGTCTGCAGTTCTTATTTTATCGCAACTATTCAGTCCCCAAGAATGCTTACCCCTTGATGATATGCTCTATTATTGCCCAGGGAGGCTTTTTCCAGCAATATATCGAGTCAAATGCGGCAGGAGCGTTGATTATTATTGAAAAAGCAAGAAGGATATAGAAAATCCATAATCTCCAGGCATTTTTTCGTCCTTCCAGGAAAAACACGAGGGGTATGGCGGAAATCGGGATGACGGGGACAAGAAGTCTGCAGGCATACCCGGTCATACCGTGCCAATATTTCCACAGGGCTGTTAATATGATAAATAGAATGAGGATCGCCGAGACGACAACGGCGTCTTCTTTATTTTTCCTGAAAAATTCCTTAAAGCCAAAAAAAGATAGAATGAGAACGGGGGCAAAAGGGAAGAATCCGCTGGATTTATCAAAAAACACTCCAATAAATCCGGTCAGGGGATTTCCCACAAGAAATTTCTGCGTAGTGGCAAAAGGCGAGCCGAGAATTGTATAATTGTAAAATAAAATCGCTATTCCAGCTATTATTACGGGAATGAGCAAGCGGAGGAATCTCCCGTATTCCCTTTTTACAAGCAGGTAAGCAATAAAAACAATTGCGATGATGGCAAATGTCGGTTTTGCAAGAAACCCTATTCCAAGTAAAATTCCACCGGGAATGTCGCTTTTTTTGATCATTATCAGGTAATATGCAATAATCAGGATTGCCGCGAGGAAAGGCTCCGTGAAAAATGTTTTGGAATAGAGCCAAATGGGCGTGCCGAAGGCGATGGCGAGAGTTACAAGAAAAGCTTTATCGGGGACATAATGCAGGAGTGTTAGGTAAAGGAAATATAGACCCACAAGGGAGACAATGACGGCAAGGATAAGCGCGGCTGTATCGATATAAGGGGAATATCGAAATGGAGAAAGGAAGATTGATGCAAGAATCGGCAATCCCGGCGGATGGATGGGAGCTTCCCTGAAATCAGCCAGGTCAATCTCTGCAAGTTTTTTTTGGGGAATGTTTGATGTGAAATATGGGTGATGAGAAAACGGCACATTTTCCCCGGGATAATAACGGTTGGCGGGGGAGAGCCTTTCCAGGTTGCTATAATGATATATCCCCGTCCATACATATTTTTCACCCGTCTTTTTATTTACCAGGATTGTATGATGATCCAGGTTTATACCTCTGAGGTACATTCCGGCGCTGGATGTCTTGTTAATCCTCGCATTGTGGTAATTATTCGTGAGGTCAAGATCCATGTCTTCGATAATGCTCGAAAGCATGACCATATAATGCGCCTGGTCGCCGAAGTGAGAATGAGCTGGAAGAAAAAGAATCTTGTCGGACTTACCTTTTCTGATGCTGTAGTGAATGAAAAGGGGTGATATAAAGATAATGAAGAGGAGTCCAATTATTATTATTATTTTAATGTCGATTTTATTCTTCAAGGAATTTCTCTTTGTAACATTTGATTTTCGCAATAATGCTATGGGGCGGTTTTCTCGAGTTTATTCAGACTTTTCTTGCCCCATTTCTCTCATTTATCCCATTCCCCCCAATGTCCTTCTTGCGGGAAGCGGGAAATGGGAAGGGAGAAATGGGAAGTGGGATCCAGAATCCGGCGTCCGACATCAGACTATCGAATAAGTGATTTTTCACAGCGGAGTTCGCAGAGGATAACTGGAGAAAAAATATTGATAACTCAAAAATAGAGGTGGGAAATCTGAAATGAGAAACGGGAAATAGCTGAGATTTTGAGGTTTTTCGATACTCTCACCTCCGACCTCCAACCTCTGTCCTCCGGTTTCCTAATACCCCGTTGTCATGCCTTCCCAGCTTGTATGGGGTTTGTATGGTGGGATCTCGGTCTCTTTTACATAATGGGGATCTGCCATAATTATATACCTCAGGCAGTCCATTAGATGGTCGTTTCTCTTGACAGGTCTTTCCGGCGGATTTCTTTTGTTCGCCGATTCCCTGTCTATTTCTTCCCAGCGGTAATTCGTAATCTCTTTTATTGTGTTTGTGAGATTTGAAAAGAAATATATCCCCGGCTTAACAGTATCGGGATCTGTTTCCCTCTTCCCGTCTCCCTTTTCCAGCTTCAAGTATTGTGAGACCCGGTTTATCCCCGGTTCCAGGCTGTTTTTTGCGGGAATGCAATATATTTTGAACTTTGCGAACTCCTCCTTGTTAGAGCGATTGTTGATCATATTCCTTCCCGATGCCGACGGATCAATAAGGCGCAGAAAAATTTTATCATCCCCCTCCCTTTGCCTGATTGCCCCGCAATGATCCCTGATGATCTGTCCTGTGACATAATATTCGTCATAGATAATGATTGTATCGTCTTTATCAATAGCGCCCCATAGGCAGGCCGTGGGATTTCTCAGTCCCGGATCTATGGCCATGTATCGTGTCCAGTCATCGGGGATTTTGAAAGGCTTAATAACATGTACCTCTCTTTTGAACTGAGGATAGACGAGTTGTCCGGATCGGGCGAACCAGTCGATTTCGTATTCCTTCCGCCAGGATGTCTCCGGCATTCCTCTCCTCGCCAGTGTGTACCACTCTCTCCCCTCCGGTGTGTCAGGGTCCTTGTTGGGATCCGCAGTGTAATGAACCCTTGTGATATAGAAACCGTTTCCATTTCTCCACTTGCTGAGACCTTTTATCTCCTCAACTGGAGATGGGAAATGAGAAGTGGGAAGCGGGAACGGGCTTCCAGTTTCCGGCCTCCCACTTTCATCATCCGTTCTGTGTTCTCTATTCTTCATCATCTGTTCTCCGTTCTCCGCCATGGGTTTATCGGGATGAGGACATCCCTCCTGTAAGGGAAATGGGAAAAGGGACTTAGGAAAGGGGATCCGTTCTCCGTGTTCTCCGTGGCTTCGTGGTGAATAACAAATCCGGCGTCCGTTATCCGACATCCGTCATTTTATCGTTAACCATTGATTCGAAAAATCCGGGATTTGCTGAGGATACCATTGTTATTCTTCCGCCTCCGTCAACTGATGGTTTTGCGGCGGTGAATGCTTCGCCGACTTCATACATGAAAGCGGCCTCGTCCATGAATATTCCACTGGCGGTATGCATTCTAATTTGGTTTCCTCCCTGAGGAATGCCCCTGATTTTTGAATTCATCTTCGGCAGTAAAAGCTCACAATATACCTGATGGGATTTCGGTCTTAAAAAGTAAGGCTGGTGATTAAAGATGAATTTTGCTCTATCTATGAGGGCGTTGGCGTCTTTTTCTTTTTTAGATTGAAAGAAAATATATTTCCCCTCGTTAAAGATCGCATCGTGGAGATAGAGGGATACAATTAGCCAGGTAATCATCATCTGTCGTGATTTTGGGATGAGTAGTAGTTTTTCTTTTTGCCATATCCGTGTCAATTCCCTGAGATATTCTTTTTGGGGAAATCTTTTAACTGGTGTATCGGGGTCGTGATTGTCAAGGGTCCAGACCCAGTTTGTGAGCCAATGCCAGGGATCTCTCCTGCATTTTTCTTTCTCAATCGCCGCCAGATGGGGATCAGTTATTAATTGATCGTAGAAGTTCAATTTTTTTACGATATTCTTCCTCGAGTTGTTCGTCAGTGAGTTTTGAATAGTCGAAGGATTCAAATCCAATTTTCTCCTCCTCCTTTTTTTCCGGTGGAAATATGTTGAGTATTTGAAGTGAGAGTTGCAGGTATTTGAGTCTGATTGTATGATCAGGTTCCTCTTTTTTATTAGCCTGAAGTCCTTCTTTGATTATCCGGCAAAACAGAAAGCAATCGATGCCCGATTCAAGCATCCTGCTTTCAAGCTGTTCTTTTGAAATGTTGTATTTATGCTCCGCATTATCTTCATCTTCACTTTTCGTCCCGCAACTTCCGCCGGTATCATCAATTATTTCTTTGACAGCTTTCATTATTTTCACCTCCATCTATCCAGTCTTGTCAGGTTTATTCAGGATCAGCATTCTTTGCGTTTAATATTTGCGTTTTGTTTATAAGGTTTTGCAATCCCAGCTCCAGGCATAGCTGGTAATATTCTTCATCAATGCAAATATTCAAATTGTATTTGATAATGCGTTGATTCGCATGTCTTTTGGAATCGAATATACTATTTGTATCATGTGCCCCCATAGATAGTAATAATTTCAGAAATTGAAGGTGACCACATGCTCTTTTTGCCTCTTTATTATCCATTTTATAACCTCCAATAATATTTGATAATATTTACTGAAACAAGTTCAGCATAGATTTTGTTATCCCGACATTGGGTTTGCAACTCCCCGGTCAATGGCCGAGAGCACTTTTCTGACTTTCTTCTGTGGCAGGTTTGTCCAAAACACATCGACTTCCCAGTCATTGCGTACAAATATGAGCATTATATCCTGCAGATCGCCTTCATATTCATCCAGCAGACTGCTGAGGTCTGTCTTTAACCTGCGGTTTTTGACCACCTGTTCGGCGGAGTTCAATATCGAATGCTTCATTATGTGTTACTCCTTTCAAAAATTGAGGTGAGAAACGGGAGATGGGATACGGGGTTAGATATCCGATATCCATTATCCGTTAATCGGGATGGGGACATCCCTCCTACAGATCTGGCCTCCGGACTCTGTTTTCCGTAACTCATGTTTCCTGCCAGTTTTTTCCCAAGTATGAGAAACTGAGTTTCTTTTTCCGTCTTTTATTATTCCGGTTTTGACTCTGGTGTTTCAGTATTTGCCTGTGCCTGTCTTCTTCAAAACATTTCATAATATCCGCTCGAACAGGCTTGTCAATGATTCTCATGTTTTGCCTGTTCCTTTTGCTTTTTTTACAGGCTTGCTTTTTTCTTGCTTTGTTTTTTATTTTTTCCCAGAGTCTTGCTCCGCAGTTAAGGCATACAATCTCTATGACTTTTGGGAGATCTATTTTCCACTCGTTGACAAGGGCGCCGGAGCATCGTCCACAAGTTCTGTTCAGCAAATTAAACATATTCTTCTCCTTTCAGGATGCGTCTTTCGGTCCAGAATCCGTTCATGAAAGTTGCAAATTTCCGTTTCTTCCCGCAATTTGAGCAAGCGAAGCCTGCGAGTAAATATGGTCGATTCTTGTTTTCTTGCGACTGTTGGACTTGCCTGAAGATGTGTTTACAGTTTTCTCCTGCGGTTTCCACTTTAATCGTTGTCATTTTATTTCGCCTCCCTGCAAAATATAACCAGCAGTAATAATATATTTAATATGTTCTATATATAATCATAACATAACTAAAATATAATGTCAAGAAGTTATAACTAACAATATACAAAAAATATATTATGTATAAGTAATAGGCGATATATAGGGATTGTATATATTATTTAATTCTCTCTCCTGTCCTGATTGAAAAATAGGTTATCCTGAAACCTGTTCTGCATCTAAGGTGCGGCCTGTGGTTTAAGCCTTGAAAGGAGCCTGCCCCGGCAAAGGAAAGATGAAATAAAGTAATATTATAGGTGAAGGGGTAATTGATAACTTATAGAAGTTATTTGAGGGTGATAGATATGTTGGAAAATGAACTTGATCGTGTAAAAAAGAGGCTTGCCCGTAAAATTCGACTGGCACGGCGGGAAAAGAATTTGACGCAGGGTGATCTTGCAAGGGAAATGGGAGTCAGTCAACCGTTTGTGTCGAAGATTGAAAAGGGTGAGAGCATGCCCGGGAAGAAGACGCTTGTTCGAATTTCAAGGGCGTTGGATTTGGACGACAAATACTTTTTCGATCAGCTTTCATTAGATGTTACCGATTCTAAAGGCAAAGGTAAATCCAATGAAATTCTGATGAGGCTGAAGAATATCGAGGACATGGTAAGTAAGGGTTATACAAAAAACAAGCTTGTTCCCCTGTCCTCAGCTTCATGGGATGAAGATGAAACGGTAAGTGAAATCGAATTTCCGGTAGGCGCCGGGGAGTGCTTCACAAACGACAATGTAATCGCCAGGCATACTTTGCCACGGAATATTACATATGGCGCAACTCATATGCTTCGCGTTCAGGGGAGAAGTATGGAACCTTATGTTATGGAAGGTGATTTACTGCTTGTGGTTCCACAGAAACATATAGAACACAACGGACAACTTGCCGTCGTAAATATTGGAAACCATGCAAACTCTGTCAAATTCGTATATATCGAAGGAGATCGGGTGGGAATCGGAAGAAGCATCGATGAAGCAAAATGGCAGGATAAAGACGAAGTACGCATCCAGGGCATAGTCGTTTCCAAAATTTCCTCATACGATGTGATTCGTGATTATGAATTCCGTGCAAAAAATCCGTAATATTTAAGTTTTTAATTAACCACAGAGGACACAGAGAACACAGAGATATAGATATTTTTTCTCCGGTTATCCTATGCAAAACCGGAAACAAGTTCAGGGCAAGCCCCATCCCGATGGGAGAGTAGGTAGCGGAAATCTTCAGTTTTCCTTGTTCAGGGTTGCTTGGCGTGTACTGGTCATACTGCCATTTTAATCGAAATGAAGAATCTCCTTGTTTTGCATAATCTGCTCAAGTACCGATCTTTAGGAATTATTTTTTTTGATGAATTCATAGATCTTTTTAACCAATGTCTTTGACTTCTTAGTCATCTTATGATAGGCAATTTTTTTAAGGGCTTCTATAGCTTTCCTGCAGAAACCACCCTTATTCTTGAGGGTTTTATATTTTTTTTGGGTATATCCCCCTTTTCTCTTCATCTCTATTCCATTGGCTTTGAAAATATCTTTCTCAATAAATTCGCAGATTGGTGTCTTTTCATATTTTTTGAAATCAAACTGCTTAACCTTAATTGAAATATCATTACCCTCATATTCCCCTATGACTTGCAATATGGCTTCTTTAGGCAGTAAATTCTCAATCTCATTTACTTTCAAACGATGGTATCTATCTCCAAGATATTCCTTTAGTTGTTTATGCCTTTTCAATTGTTTGCCCTGATCATAATCCGCTATTAGAAATAATTTAGAACAGAGTCTATCAACATTTATGGTTTTTTCATTCTTTTCTGTGTCAAGGAAGGAAAAGTGCGTAATGTTACTTCCCCCATATTCAACAAATGAAAAGTGAAAATCTTCCTCGAAGACTTTGAAATCTTCATCTGCTTCCTCTTCGTGTTTTTGATATTTTTTTAGATATTCCCTGATATATTGACGATCAGTGATTCCCTCAACCCAGATAGTGCAATTGGAAAGGAATACGGATGAATTTCTCACACCAAGTTCCTGCAATATGTTTTCATCACCTCTTAACACATTCTCAAAGGAACATATCGGAATTTTCTGCCCACCTTCATCGATCTTCTCCGAAACTCTTTTCATATTGAAAATTGATATCCTGGAGTAATCTGCCGTGAGTTCCAAAAGATGATTTGAGTGAGTCGTCAAGAAGAACTGGTGATCCTTCCCATATTTCTCATTGCACATTATTTCAATGAGCTTTCTCTGATATCCAGGATGTAAGTATATCTCAGGTTCCTCGATAAAGAACCATGCATGTCTCTCTTTATCGAGAAACATTGGAAAAGTTAGAATTATCAAAGTCTGCATCCCATCGCCCAGTTCATAAATGGGACGCTCTTTATCAGCTCCAATTTTTATGTATAGAACATCAGATTCCATTTTCGGAATCAAGGCAACTTCTTGGCTATCAAAAAACTCTTCTCCAATAAATTTTTGATATTCTGCAATTAAGTTTCTATCCCCCAAATTTCCCAGAAGCATTTCCTTTATCTTTTCATACATTTCTAACCCGGTGAATATCTCCACATCATTACCGAATGTATAATCTTTCGAAATTCTGTTCTTATATATATCATCAAGCTTTATAATCTCCTTACCAATCGTTCCTTGAGGAATAATAAATTGATATTTCATTCCCAGAAATTCTGAAATTGTTTTTGTGAATCCTTTCAATCCCCTAAGGGTTGGAATATAGTATTTTACAGGAAAATCGAAATAATTAAGACCAATGGAGCATTCCTTTAGATCTTCTATCAGACTCTCTGCAGTCCCCTTGATTTTCAGATAGGTCTGTTCATTAATATAGGATTTCTTTATATCGATATTGTAAAAATTCGGCATTATTATCTTATCAAGTAAAAGCATGAGTTTTTGACCTTCATTCTTTTCATTCCGTTTTAGCCAAAAATCGTTCTCAATCTTCATCCTTTGTATTGTTCTTATATCATGATCGAATAATGATCCGATGCCACTATCCTGCAAAATTCTCGCTATTTCCCAACAAGAGTGATTTATTGATTCGTTTAATTTAGCAAGTATATCCGTTTGAATTCCGCTTCTGTATTGCCCCGCTCTTGCAATTGCCCGGATAAATCTACTCTTGCCCGAATTGTTTGCCCCTACAAAAATATTTATTCTGGATAGATTCTGAATCTCATTAATATCTTTCGGTATTTCATTCTCCTTATACAAGAAATTCTCCAGTTCTATTGTTTCTTTTCTTACCAATAGTG
Source organism: Vulcanimicrobiota bacterium (assembly GCA_021107945.1). GTDB lineage: Bacteria > Vulcanimicrobiota > JAJTBE01 > JAJTBE01 > JAJTBE01 > JAIORV01. Next base: position 9,491 of record JAIORV010000157.1, read on the forward strand.
TTCTTATCAATTCAAACAACCCCCATTTTCTGTGATTTGGTGTCAATTGGTGATGCCCATACTAAAAGATAATAAGAAATAAAAGCTCTTTTAAGATCGTTTGTCATAATAGCACAACCCTCTTGTCGAGAAAATCTGGTGTTCATTATCTGAAATATAGCTTCTTTTCTTAGTTCTCCTTCCTCTATTCTCCGTCCTGGTCTTTTATGACATTTATTGTGCACATGTCAATGACCTAATAATATTGATTTTATTATTCTATTCCAATGGGTTCTCTAAAAAAATCTTTAACGCATGAAATCGGGGATTCCACGGTTTTAGAAAAATTATTACTTGACAAAGTTATATTTAAGTTATATAATTAAAATAGAGGGTATAACCTATAAGTATATATATATCTCTCTCTGAAGAGGCACATGCCTCTTTTTTTTATGGCATTTTTGCATTTATTCGGATTGTTAATGACATTTTTTGCCGCAAAGACCACTATATTAAAACTCTGCGATCTCCGCGTCCTCGGCGGTGAAGAATTACTGAATATTTATAATTATTACGGAATTGGAGGTGAGAAAATATAATGAAAACATTACTGGAAAAGATACTGTACAATTATCAAAAAGCTTCCGAGTACAGAAAACCACATGAAGAGCGGTGGCGAAGATTTTACAATCTTTACCGTTGCCGGGCGAGGGCGATGGACGATGAGACACGGGCGAATGTCTTTGTGCCTGAGGTTTATACCATAATTGAGACTCTTTGTCCCAGGCTTATTTCCAACTATCTGAACACATCGAAGCCCATTGTTGAGGTTCTGGGGCGTGAGGAGTCGGATATGACCAACGCCCGTGCTTCCGAGAAACTTCTTGCGTACCAGTTTGAGAGGATGCAGCTTCCATTGAAGCTCGTGACGTTTTACAAGCAGGCTCTTATGTACGGCACTTCAATCGGCAAAGTATTCTGGGACTATCGTGTCGGCAAGAACAGAGACAGTGAAGAAGTTATCCTGTATGATGATCCTGTTTTCGAGGTTCTTGATCTACTTGACTTCTATATTGATCCAGATGCGTCAACAATTGACGAAGCTCGGTTCTGTATTCATCGCAAGTTTCTATCTTTGGGCGAGCTTGAGAAGAGGCAGGAGTCCGGAATATACAAGAATGTTGACAAAATAGGCGATACAGGCTCCTTTCATGACTCCATGGATTTTAATGATGAAGACGACAACGCCAACGATCCCCTTGAAGATAGAAAAATAGAAATTCTCGAATACTGGGAAGATGACCGCGTTGTGACAGTGGCGGAAAGATCGGTGATTCTTCGTGATTCACCCAACCCATTTGATCATGGAAAGAAGCCATTCGTACATCTGTTTTTTGTTCCTGTTCCGTTTGAATTCTATGGCGTCGGTGTCGTGGAGCCAATTGAGGGTCTGCAGCTTGAGTTAAATACCAAGAGAAATCAACGGCTTGATAATGTGAACATAATCCTGAACCGCATGTGGCTTCTGCAGAGGGGAGCTATGGACGATCTCAGGCAATTGCGCAGTCGCCCCGGCGGCGTGATTGTTGTGAATGATATAAACGGATTGCAGCCCCTGCCTGCTCCTGATGTAACAGCATCTTCGTACCAGGAAGAGGATAAGATAAAGCTCGATATACAGAATACATCGGGAGTGTCGGATTATATTCGCGGTGCGATGGGGTCCCAGAAACAAACCGCAACAGAGGTTCAAATCAAGTCGGAGCAAAGCAGCGGCAGGTTCGAGTTCAATTTCAAACTGATGGCCGAGATGGGGATCAAGCAGATAGCCCGGTTTGTGTTGCAGTTGGATCAGCAGTTGATTGACAGGCAGCGTTCAGTAAGGATTCTGGGGATAAACGGCGTCGAGTTCCTTCGTATTAATCCCGATGAAATATCCGGCAATTTCGATCTTTATCCCTGCGTTGATCCCATGAGAGTTCATGAGGCGGAGAAGAGGCAACAGATGTTAACTCTTTATTCAAACCTTATATCAAATCCGATTGTGGACAAAAAGATGTTGAGTAAGAGGTTACTGGAAGCGTTCGAGATACAGAACGCCGATAATATGCTCCAAAACCAAGAGATGGAAAGAAGTAGTGCAATATGAAAACTCCCCATATCGATGATGAAATAAGTGCCGGTGATGCGGTACTGGAGATGACAAAAACGAGGGGTTGGTTGATAATCAGGGACTGGATGAGGGTGCGTATCTCCTCAATAATTGAAAGTTTATTGACATGCCCTATTGAGGAAGTATCAATTAAAAGAGCTCAAATCAAAACCCTGAAGAACGTTCTCTTGAAAGTTGATGAAATAATCGACGGTGGAGATAATTAAAAAGGAGGAGAATTTATGAATATGCAACCTGGAATGATGCCGGATAATATACCTCCCGGTATTTATGAGTATATTATTCAGCCTATGCTGGAGAAGAAAGAATCAATGAAAGCGGGCGGGGCGGAAAGTGCGAAGCTCATGGAAGTAATGAAGAGGGTTGAATTCCTGGAGGGGAAAATCGCACAGATGAACCGCGATGCCAAAACAAGTTCTGCACAGTTTTCTGCGCCCGGAGCCATTGCTGATGCAGCGGGGGAAGACGCTGTAATGAAAGAAAATTTACCGATTAATAATCTGAATCTCCCGCCGTTCATACAACAGGGCTTTCAAGATGATTTCAGACAGAAACCGGCCGAGTCCGTTGTCGGGCTCATGTCGGAAATGTACCAAAAAAAACCAGATACCTTTAAAGGCGGCGGGAAATCAATGGCGGATATGATGGGAATATTTCAAAACATTTCAAACCAGGCAAGAAAGGATCGTCTGATCGAGAAAAATCGTGATGCAGGTGAAATGATCAAGGATATTGAGCAAATTTTCAAAGATATTCCCGAGATCAAAAACCGTGCGGATGCTTACGAAATTGCTTATAAGCTCGTAAAGGGAACCCTGACGGAGAGCGGCGGAGAACATCAAGTATTGAAGAGGTCGCAACATAAGAAAAAGTTTGGGGGAAAAGGCGAAGAAGAAGATCCTGAAAAATCAGGGGGATTACAGGCAAGAAAGAAAAGAGCATTCGTTGAGGGCAAAAAGACATCCTCAATGGATAGGAACGGAACAGAACTCACTGATATGGAAAAAATGGTATGCAGAAAACTGGGCATATCGGAAGAGAAGTTTTCGAAGTACAGAAGACAGTGAGTAGCGGATTGTATAAAGAACTTGTAACTATTCACCGCAGAGGACGCGGAGAGCGCAGAGTTTAGTTTAAATGAATTTAATGCTTTAGACAATTATTAAATCTGCATAAAGTTTGGGTGGAGAATGGTCTTCCGACCAGCCTAAAACGGCGTGAAATCAAGGCTTATAATTCGTGCTTATTCAGACCCATCACTGTAGGAGAGGCTTCCAGCCTCGATTTTCGTGGCAAGATGCCACTCCTACAAGGTAGGACTGAATGCTTACTATAATTCCTATCGCAAAAGTGGGCTGAATAGATACAAGAACTTATCTAATATGCTTTATTTGGGGAAGATATAAAAAAAGTCTCTTCCCCAAACTCCATCTTCAAAAAACTTTAAATTGGAGGTCTGAAATATGAGCAAGAAACAAAAAACGGAAGAGAAGGAAATGGTTGACCCAAGGACGATTGATGTGCAGGTGGGCAGGACATGGCAGGCGCCGAATCCATTGAGAGTTGATAACCGAGACCCTAATTCATCTTACCGGTGGGTTCGAAAGGATAAGATTGAGCAGAAGAGATATGAGGGATGGAAACCCGTGGAACGGGATAACGGCCCTGAAAAGTATGCCAGCCCAGATGGCTCGCAGACTGATAACAATTATCATTATCGCGAACTGGTATTGTGCAAGATGCCCAGGGATATGGCGGAGCAGAGGAATCAGCATTACCGGGACAAGGGAACAAAAGCGTTGGCAGCGGCCAAGACAAGGTTCAGGAATGAAGCGAGTAGAGCGGGTGTGGAATTGATTGAGGATCGTTGAGCGGGGATTTAACGCAGAGGACGCAAAGACCGGGGATTCACCGCAAAGATCGCAGAGTGCCTGGTAAACTGCTGAAGCAGTTAATAAGGGTTCTTTAGATCTGCATTACCCCCGGCTGAAGCCGGGGGTTAATCTAATGCCTTCGGGGGTTAGTTTTATATGGAAAGCCGGGGTTAATCTCATGGGTTTTAACAAACCTCCGCTGTATGTTGGAACCTGGGGTTATATCTAATTCGTAAATTATTAGAATATCCTCTGTGGTCTCTGTGTCCTCTGTGGTAAAAACCTGAACCCCTCTGCGGTCTTTGTGGTCTTTGCGGTTTACTTCCGGGTGTGCTTTATGTTGAAAATAAAAGTAGGTGATTTTATGAAAAGGAAAGTTACCCAGATGAATTTTCCGCGCGGGATTAAATCGGAGGATGGATTTCAGTACCGATTTATTCCAAGGTCTCATGTCTTTCAAAAACAGGATGAGGGATGGGAGATTGTGAGGAATGAGGAGGGGCTGGCGGTCAGCAAGAACGAGTTGATATTTTGTCGGCGGAAGGGAAATGGGAAGATAGAATAGGGAAAAGGATCCATTTTCTTTTATCTGGTATTTAGGGGATTTTAACGCAGAGGACGCAGAGAATGCGCGGAGATTGCAGAGATTCCTCTTTACGGTGAACTGAATAATTGAGGCGGGCGAAGAGTGGCTCGCTTTTTTATTTTAAGATTTAGACGGGGAAGATTGAGGGCGTGAGAGGTGGAAATTGGAGGTCAGACCCGTGAGACTTAACGTGGAAACCGAGGTAAACTGCTGAAGCAGTTAATGGGAATTTTTACTCCTTAATGCCCCGGCTAAAGCCGGGGGTTATTCTAGTAAGAGGTTTAAAACCTCGCTGCGGGCTGAAACTGGCGGTTAATCTAATTCTGAGATTTCTGAATTATAATCCTCTTTGATCTCTGTGTCCTCTGGGGTTAAAAAACATTGAGACTATGTCTTAGGTGGCTCCCCTCTCCCGGCCTTTCGGCTCTTATTATAGCAAACCTGAAGGTTTGAGCTACGAGGTTTGAGCTACGAGGTTTGAGCTGGATTTATTATACGAAAGGAAGTGAATTTATTATGGCGACTATTACACAGCGAGCTGCCAGGGTGGCAAATACCATATCGGGGAATTCTCCGGAAGTGAAGGTGTTTCCGGAAGCGGCTTCACAGAGCTTTAAAGCCGGTGAGTTCGTTTATCTGGTATCCGGTAAAGTAACTGTTTGCGCAAGTAACGGAACCGTGATTCTTGGCATGGCGGTTGCAGACGCAAGCGGAACAACCGACGAAGATTGTGCGGTATATATTGCAAACGGCGACACCGTGTTTGAGGCAAACATCTATCATTCAACCGTCGGAAGTGCCGTGACGGCGATAACCGATGTGGGCGTATGCTATGCCCTTCTGGTGTCTTCGAACAAACACTATGTTGACAAGGAAGATACAGACAACGATGCGTTCCAGGTAAGGAGAATCTCACCAAAGGATATTGTGGGAGATACTTACGGACGCGTGGAGTTCCAGGTGATCGCAAGCGTTAGACAGCTTGGAGATGGATCATAATCGGAAGTAAAAATTAACCACGAAGCCACGGAGAACACGAAGGGAAATTGGAAGATGGAAAAGGAAATCGGGACGAGACGTCCCTCCTACAGTCCATTTTCCATTTTTCATTATCTATTATCTTAATATGAAGGAGATGAATTGAATGGGTACTTTTAGATCCAATATGCCCGATCTGATTGCGGACGGGTTCAGAACAATACTCTTCGGGAAGTATGACGATTATCCCAAGGAATACCCGAAAATCTATGATATTCTCAAGTCGAAGAAGAAGGAAGAAAAAGACTCCGCCGTTTCCGGGTTCGGCGTGATGCCCGAAAAAGCGGAGGGTACTGCAATAACCTATGACGACCCTATCCAGGGTTATGATGTGACATACACCCACACCACTTACGGGATGGGATTCCGTGTAACCGAGGAGATGTGGGAGGATGACCAGTATAACAAAATCAAGAAACTGCCCAAAGGGCTGGCAAGGTCGGCACATCACACTGTCGAGCAGACATGCGCCAACATTTTCAACAACGGGTTTGTTACCACATACAACTCCGGCGGAGATGCCAAGGCGTTGTTTGCCACTGACCATCCGTTGACCGGTGGAGGCACTTATGCAAATGAGCCTGCGGTTGCGGCCGATCTGTCGGTTTCGTCACTGCGCGCCGCCATCCAGTCGATGGAGGAAACGCAGGATGATCGCGGATTGATTCTTGCAGTCAAGCCCAAAATTCTTGTGGTTCCCTCGGAATTGCAATGGGAGGCAGACGAGATTCTGAATTCAAAACTGAAGCCCTATACGGCGGATAACGAGAAGAACGCCTTCGGAAAACTTGGGCTTTCATATTTCACCTGGCATTATTTGACCGACTCGGACGCCTGGTTCCTGCTTGCGGACAAGGATGACCACGAGTTGAATTTCTTCTGGAGGAGAAAGCTTGATTCTGAGCATGACAGCGATTTCGAGACGGGAGATTTGAAGTTCAAAGCGACCATGAGGTTCTCGGTTAAATGGACAGACTGGAGAGGAACATACGGATCTCCGGGCGCAAGCTGATTTTTTACCACGGAGACACGGAGGACACAAAAGGAAATTGGAAGATGGAATAAGGAAATCGGGACGGGGACGTCCCTCCTACAGTCCATTTTCTTTTTTCCTTTATCTTAAAGTAAGGAAGTGATTTTATGGCTGATACTCATCATGATGCATTGTCGGTGGTTAATAACGCCTCAATCGGTGGGAACCTGTCGGTGACAGGGGACCTGGATGTCGATGGAAGTTTTGACCTTGCAGGCGGATTTAGCTTAACCGATGATGACAAATTGCAAATAAGAGACGCCCAGATATATATTAATTCCTCAACCGACGGTCAGCTTGATCTTGACGCTGACGTCGAAGTGGAAGTGACCGCCCCGACAACGCAGATTGTAGCTACGACCAAGGTTGATATTGACGGAGGCGAGATTGATATTGATGCAGGCGCGGGTAAAGCAGTCGGAATCAATATTGCCGACCAGACCACTGATAATACCACAGGTGGATCTGTAACAGTCGGTGCAGGTAAAGGCAAAGGTTCAGGTGACGGCGGAAGTATTTCACTTACTGCGGCCGAGCCTCAAGCCACATCTGGCACGGGTGACGGCGGAAGCGTGAATATCACTGCTGCTGATGCCGTGTCCGGAGATAAAGACGGTGGAGATGTTGTTCTTACGGCTGGCACAAAGTCGGGTTCAGGAACTGACGGCCAGATTAAGATACAGGATGATGTGCTGATTAATTCCACTGAAGAGCTTCGTTTTCAGGATTCCGACACCAAGGTGTATTCCTCTACAGACGGGCAACTTGATGTTGATGCCGACCAGGAAGTGGAAGTAACCGCTCCCACAGTCCATATAGTATGTGCGACCAAGTTTGACCTGGATGGCGGTGAGTTTGATGTGGATACCGCAGCGGGGAAACCTGCCTCGATTGTAATCGGCAATCAGACAACCAACGACACCGCAGGGGGAGCGATTACTTTTACCGCCGGTGAAGGTAATGGAACCGGTGACGGTGGAGCGGTTAATATTACATCGGGCGCACCGGAAACTTCATCGGGAACAGGTGACGCCGGGGCTGTTAATATCACCGGTGCAGATGCCGTTGCCGGGGACAAGAACGGTGGAGATGTAATTATAATTGCGGGTGCAAAGTCGGGTTCAGGAGCCGACGGACAGATTAAGTTGCAGGATGACATTCTTATTAATGGAACCGAGGAATTGAGATTCCAGGATTCAGCTACAAAGATTGTCTCTTCAACTGATGGACAGTTGGATGTTGATGCAGATGTTGAAGTGGAAGTAACCGCTCCGATAACGCAGATTGTAGCTACTACCAAGGTTGATATTGACGGTGGTGATATAGATATTGATGCAGGCGCGGGTAAAGCTGTAACAATTGATATCGCCGCGCAGGGAACTGCTGATACCGCCGGAGGAGCGGTTGGTATTACAGCGGGTAAAGGTAAAGGAACCGGTGACGGTGGAGGCGTGAACATTACCGCCGCGGAACCGGAAGCCGCTACCGGAACTGGTAATGGTGGTGGAATAGTATTGACTGCCGGTGATGCCGTTTCAGGCGATAAGAATGGGGGAGCTATCACCTTAGCGCCCGGAGCAAAGTCTGGAACAGGCTATGACGGAATGGTTATGATTAGTTCGACAGCACAAGTGGCTACCGACAAACAGATACAATTTAGAGATGGCGGACTAATGATAACCTCTAGCGTTGACGGCCAACTTGATATTGACGCAGATGTTGAATTGGAAGTTACCGCCCCGACAATACATATGGTATGCTCGACCAAACTTGACCTGGACGGCGGTGGAATCGACATTGATGCCGGCGCAGGTAAAAATATCGGTTTAAATATTACTGACCAGGCTACGCCGGACACCGCCGGTGGAAATGTAATGATTGGGTCTGGTAAAGGTAAAGGTACGGGAAATGGCGGAAACATAAACCTCGTCGCGGCGGAGCCGGAGGCCGCTTCCGGTACAGGTAATGGCGGAAGCATTAACATTACCGCGGCTGATGCCGTTGCCGGTGACAAAGACGGTGGAAATGTAACTATTACAGCGGGTGCAAAATCTGGCGCAGGGACCGACGGACAGGTGAAGATACAGGATGATATTCTTGTTGATACCTCCGAGGAGCTTCGATTCCGTGATTCCGACCTTGCCATTTACTCCTCTGTTGACGGACAGCTTGATATTAAAGCAGATGACGGTGTTGTAGTAACCGCACCTAATCTGACCTTGGCTGGAAGTGACTCCGGGTTAACAGTTCGTCAGGTAGCAAAGGCACTGTATGAATTCAGTGAACATGGCGGTAGTCAAGGAACAATTGGATTAGGCGTAACTTTACCTGCGAATGCTGTTGTAACCAAAGTTTATTATAAGGTTGCTGTTGTTCTTGCAAGTAGCGGTGCGGCCACAGTTGAATTCGGCTTTACGGGTGACACGGCGGTATTTGTTCCTCAGCAGGCATTTGACAATGCCATTTACTTGGCTGGTTGGCAGGATGGTACGCCGGATGGCACGGCCGCTACCTTTGTGGACTCGACTGAAAAAGAGATTGCAATTACTATCGGAACTGCTGACCTCACAACACAGGGCGAAATTCTGTTGTGGGTTGAATACGTTTTAACATACTAATCGACTACATAAAGATTTTCCAGGATAGAATGGCATAATTTTATTAACCGCAAAGACCACAAAGATAACGCAAAGGTTCTTAAAAAATTCCTTTGCGTTATCTGCTTCTTTGCGGCGAATAATCCCTCCAAGTTTAACTAGTATTTACTTAATTTAGTAATTGGGAATTGTGGAAACATGCGGATTTGCGTGATTTTCTCTTCTAAATGTTTGGATAAAGTATGGATAAATTTTACTTCTTAAGAAGAAAAAATTGGAAATTAAGGAGAAGAGATAAAATGCCAATATATAAACCAAAAAGTAGGAATCATCAGATCGAGATCATCAAGAGCCATTATCCTGGGAGTAAGTCTTTTGAATGGTCCGACGGTATTGAGATAACTACCCCGGATGGTAAAAAGTTCTTTGAGGGCCTGGGAATATTTGACGGATATTATGGGATAACTGAGGTAGAAATACCTCAGAGACTCCCATTTGTCAGACCCGACAATAAATATGAATCATCTGCTTGTCATTCGGATTATAATCAGGACGAATTTCATCAAACGAATCATCAGTAATTGAAATGTCTCTCATTTCATTCATTACCAATAATTTCCACGAAAATGGTTTTCCAGATTTACTATAACCGCCAACCTGATAAGCTCTTAAAGCGTCATTATGAGCAGTACTTACTCCATGACAATATGGTTCAAATAAACGATAGCCTCCCTTATAATAACATCTAATAATTCTACGGGAATGAATAGCTTCACAAATGATATTATTCATAACTAATCCCCTTTCGCACAATAAATGTAATTAATAAATATCGATTATTACATGTTATATTAAGGAGTATTTTATCCTGCGTTTATCAATTTGAAATCAATATGAAATAGGCGAGTATTTATTAAGGAGTAAGGCGGAAAGCCTTTTTTTCTTTGTGGTCTTTGCGGATATAAAAACAGTTTTAAGGAGATGATCTTATGCAATATAACAGACCTATATCCAACGCACAGGCGGTTGACAGAAAAAACGAATGCCCCTGTTGCAAGGAAAAACATATAAAGGACGGCGGGCGGTACTTCTGGGGAATGATGACCATGCCCATAAGACACAGGGTATTTTTCTTTAAAGTGACCCTGGTTCTTCATGTGGAGGTATGCTATTGCCCGAACTGCGGACTGTTTGGGATTGGTGTGAGAGTGAGATGACCCGGAGCTTTTAACGCAGAGGACGCAGAGAAAACGCGGAGACCGCGGAGACTTTTTAATTAAAACCTCTGCGAACTCAGCGATCTCTGCGTTGAATAAGGATGTGATTTTAATGTTTTTTGCGACTGATAGCGGGATGATTGAATTCCTTAAGAACCCCACAATGTGGGCGGTGGGAATCATTGTCCTTGTTATTGTTATGGGGTTACCCATTATCAAATTCGTTATAGAGAAGTTCATCGAAGTTTCAAGGGAATTTCTGAACGGGCTCCTGGATAGAATCGAGAAGAGCGCCGATAAGATTTCCGGGTCAATGGATAAGCTCGGCGATGGACTCCGGGAAGATAATGAGTCCCTGGGAAAAAAAATGGAAACCGGATTCAGGGATATTGGAGTGAAGCTCGAGGAGAACTCCAGGGAGACAAGGAGAATCCGGGATGACTTATCGAGAAGCGAGAGAATGAAGGGGTGATTTTACCACGGAGACACGAAGGACACGAAGAAATCTTTAAGTAAAAAACTCCGTGTTCTCCGTGGCTTCGTGGTGATAAAGGAAGTGTTTTTATGAGCAAATTTGGAGATAAGATTGTAAGTGAGGCCTTAAAGGCGGTTCAAAACGGATATACTCCCACGGTGAGGCCCGCCTGTGCCAACTTTGTATCTGCTATGATGAGAAAGGCCGGGTGGAGGAATTCCCTTACGAATTATGTCCCGGACTTCTTCGGGATGGGCAAGCAGGTGACTTCCCCCGAACCGGGGGATCTTGTTATATTTAAAAAGACTTATGACGCTGTATTTCCTGCGGGAATCGGAGATGAAGACGATAAGACGCATGTGGGGATCGTGCTCAGAGGACAGAGGCCGGAGGTCGGAGATCAGACGAAGGTCGGAGGTCAGATATGTAGGAGGGACGTCCCCGTCCCGATAAACTTCCGAAATCCGACGACTGAATTCGTGCATTATTCTTCATCTGCCGACAAACCTGTAATTGCGAATCTTTCAGGATATTGGGCTGACCACCTGGAGACATTTATCCGATTGCCCGACATACTTTCTGATGAGCCTCCGCCCTCAAAGGAATATTCGAATTTCAAAATGTTCTATCACCCGGCGGCTCCCAGGCCAAAGGTTGTTATCGACGGCAAAGAGGAGTGGCTTGATGAAATGCTGATTACAGCAAGAACGAGAAACGGGACGGAGATCGCACTGTCGAGCCACGAATTCGAGGAGTATCCCTTCATTAGAATCGAGAGGCGAGAAATGGGAAACGAGAAGCGAAAGAAAGGGAAGGTAAAGGCGATTGAGTGGCATCTTAAATTTGAGTAACCAGAATTCACCACGGAGACACGAAGGACACGAAGAAATCTTTTAAAAAACTTCGTGTTCTCCGTGGCTTCGTGGTGATAATTGTGGGCGGAAAGCCTTTGTATATTTCCCAAAGAATTAAAGAACACCGCAAAGGACGCTGAGATTTTTCTTGTAAGGGTAAACTGCTGAAGCAGTTAAATAGTTTGTTTTACGCCTTCTTGCCCCCGGCTGAAGCCGGGGGTTAATCTTATGCCCCCACCATAATAACAAAGTTGGTGGCTGCGGCGTCTCGCCGCAGTTGAAATGGACTTCATTAATAATAAGCAGCTTATATGGAAAATCGGGGATTAATCTAATGAAAATCTCCGTGTTCTCCGTGGCTTCGTGGTGAAAATTGAATAGAGGTGATGAATATGGCAACCGGTGATAATAATAAATGGGGACGGCAAGTGATGATTCTTGCTGACCAGAATGACGACGGATCCTATGACGCCGACAACGATGTTGTAAACGGCGGGGCGAAATACTCTTCATTGAAATACAAGATTGATAAGATTGCAATAATCGACGCGGCAAACGGCGACACGGTGAAGCTTGACCAGTGCGACACATCGAGCCTGGCGACCTATAACATAATTGATGTTGACCTGGAAACCGGGGATCTCAACAAGGTGTACGATTTCCCGAATGGATTGTGGGTGAAAGGTATTTGTCCCACGACATTACAGAATTCCAGTAAAGTGTTGATCTATCAGAGTATGAAGTAATATCGGGGTTTTAACGCAGAGAGCGGGGAGGACGCGGAGATGTAAACTGCTGAAGCAGTTAAAAGAGATTTTTAGAGCTTCATAACCCCCGGCTGAAGCCGGGGGTTATTCTAATGCCACGCGGTTAGTTTAATAGGGAAAGCCGGGGGTTATTCTAATGCCACGCGGTTAGTTTAATAGGGAAAACCGTGGGTTAATCTAATTTGGAGATTTTTATAATAATTTTCTCCGTGTCCTCCGTGTCTTCGTGGTTGAAAAAGGAAGTGATCTTATGAGTAATTTGCCTGGATGGTATGACGGCAAGAAGAAGGAATGCGACAGGTGTGGTTTTATTTTTCCTTTATCGCAATTAAAACAACAGAACGGTCTTCTCCTTTGTGAGAAGTGTTATGACAATGTGGAGGCGGGAAATGAGAGATGAGAAACGGGAAACAGGAGCCGGTTGATTTTTTTATACCACAGAGGACACAGAGATCACAGAGGGTTTTAACTCTATTTATAAATGAGAGGCGAGAAGCGAGGTGTGATAAAAGGAATTCCCGCCTCCCACATCCCGTTACCAAAATGTGAACTCTGTGGTAAATATTCACATAAATAGTAAAAAATCTCACCTCCAACCTATTGCTTCTTGTTTTTCGTTACTAATAGGACTTACGCAAAGAATTGTGGGGATGTTATCATTGCGAGCGAAGCGAAGCAATCTCTTCAAAATGTAGAAGAACGTTGAGATTAGTTCCTTCGCTTTGCTCGGGACCGTTGCGCTTCTCGCAATGACAAAACACATAAGTCCTGTACTAAATAAGGTGGTGATATGATGAATTTTTCCCAGATGACTACTCTTTTTTATGATAAATTTCGTGAAAGCTCATCAAACCCGACTTTCTCGGAAACTAAGATCAAAAAGTGGATTAACGAAGGGTATCGATATATCCTGGACTATACCTTGTGGGATTTCCTGATTAACGAGGATTTCGCTACAAATATATTTACATCATGCTCCGACGTAGGCACGTCAACAGGCACGACATTGTATGTTGACTCAATAGACGGCATGCAGGCAGGAATGATCCTTCATGTTACGGACGGAGCGATATACGAGCGAGTTGAAATCAGTTCAATAAATGAGGTTAACAATGTTGTGACCCTGAGATCGCCCGGGCTTGTCAATGAATATACAGATGGAGATACCGTATCCTCAACACACATATTCCTTCCATGTGATCTCAGGAAGTTAATCGAGATCAATGCCCGGTCAGTGACAGGATCGTCACAAGAGGCACAGGTTTTGAAATATTGTGATGAGAGAGAACTTGACATTCTGATTCCATACAAGAAAAGCTTGTCAATGCCTACTCACTATGCGCGGGGAGGAATCAGCGTAACAAACGAGGGTTACGCCGGTACATATACGGCAGGCGAGGGCACAAATATAAACGCTATAGCTTCTGACGATCTTACCGGTCCTTCCGATGATTATTACAAGGATTGGAGAGTTGTCAACACAACAAGGGGAGAATCCTCGAGGGTAACTTCATACAATAGTCAGACAAAGGCAATATCTATGTCTCCCGCGATAGCGGACCAGCAAGCGGAGGACAATTTTTACCTGATAAGAGACCTGGGGCAGGTCTTCCTGTATCCCATCCCCGATAAACAATACACATTATATTTCCGTTACTATCGCAGGGTGGGGGACCTCAGCGACTCAAACGACATACCGGCGCTGGGGGAAGGTGGAGATTATATCCATGACCTGCCTGTCGATTATGCGCTTGCCGAGGCATACCTGTGTGACAGGAAGCCTGACATGGCGTCATATTATCGGCAGAAGTTTCTTGAAAGAATAGAGCGGATGAGATTGAGTCAAAGCAGAACCCCCGATTACCTGGTGAATTTCAAGCCCACCGGTTCTTCTGACTTGCCCGGGTTCTATGTTTAGTGAGAGATGAGAAGCGAGAGTCGGGATGCGGGAATTTCCCCTCTCATTTCCCGCTTCTCGTTTCTCGCTTCCCGTATCTAATACAGAGGAGAGGATTTGAATGTCAAAGATATACAACATTCCCCTGGATAAGGGCTACGCAGGCAAAAACAGCCAGGGGACGCCCGATTTTCCCTCGGGATATTGGACCGGTAAAAATATGATTTACAGGGAAGACGGCGCGCTAAGGTGCAGGTATTCGTATGTCAGGATCTCCAATGGAGTCATTGGAGGAGCAGATAAGAATATCGTTGATGTATTTTCAGCCGACGGCAATTTCCTGGCGATATGTTCCGACATGAAGCCTTATTATCACGGAACGTCGGGAAATTCCTGGACGGAATGTAACTGGCAGGGAGGCGGTCAGGCTCCCAATATCAACATCGGCGGTTACACGGGTAAGTGGGGATGGCTTGACGCCAACCCGGTTTACACCAATTCATATAATTACCCACTACGATTCTCAAGCTCGGGGCAAAATTATAATTACCTTACGGGCGGGACCGGAGATTCGTTTCAAAGCAGATATATTATAGATCATCAAAACAGACTGCTTCTTGCAAGTCTGACAACCAACGGGGCGAGAATTGTATATTCAGAAGTTGATGATCCGGATTCGGGATATACATCAAATTATGTCAATGTAGGTGATGAAATCGAGGAGATAACAGGCATACACAGTGTAGGTGGAAATTTAATTGTGTTAAAAAGAAACACAATATGGGCAAAGCTTGGCACATACAGCGACCTGACCTCGGATCAGTTTCAACCCATAATGTACGGCGTAAGCGCGCTCCCCCATTCGTCAATCGTGGGAAGAGATGTCCTGTACTTCTCCGATCACGCCGGGGCGTTTGCGTTTATCGGGGGAAGCGCACAGAATATTTCAACTCCACTGGGATATGAATGGTCGGTAAGATCAAATTATAACACCTGTTTTTCCAAATTTGGCTATTGGAAATACCGTGACTGGCTCTGGGTGACGGACGGCGAGGGAGCGGGATATGACCGTTATAGCACTCCCCTGGTATATGATGTAAAAAGAGGAGTATGGTACAGGTTCGAGGGATTCACACCACAATGCTTCACCGACCTTGGCAACAATCTATACTTCGGACAAGAAGGCACAACGGACTGTGCATATCTGTTCAGATATGGAGTGGATATTGACGGAGGGTTAGAGGATACGATTGATCAGGAGTTGCAGACACCGTTTTTAGACCTGGGTTCACCTTTTGCCGAGAAATACATAAGGAAAATCCACCTTAATGCAACAGGGATAGACCAGGTTGATGTATATATGAGAAACACACCTTCAGTCTTAGAGTATGACGATCCTACATACACAATTGAGTCACCCGCTGACGGCGAGGTTATCAATTTTGACTCCTCGGAAAAATTCAGGGAAATCTCAATTAAACTTACAGGCGACGGCGATATGGTTGTGAAAGGAATGGCAGTGGAGTTTGAGGAGAGAAGGTGAAACGGAGGTCGGAGGACGGAGGACGGAGAATGGAAAATGGATTATGGAAGACGGGGGTCGGAGGTCGGAACTGTAGGAGGGACGTCCCCGTCCCGATAAACGGAGGACGAAGGCCGGATAGCGGATAGCGGATGACGGAGAATGGAAAGCGGATTTGTTTGCTCACCGCAAAGAAGCAAAGACCACAGAGGGGAATTGATAACAGAAAACGGAGAACGGAAGTCAGAACTGTAGGAGGGATGTCCTCATCCCGATAAACGGATGGCGGAGGTCTGATCCCATTTCCCGCCTCTCGCATCTCACCTCCATTTACGTTGTATCCCTTTTATTAATTTGAAATTTTTGATATAATGGAGGGAGGAGGATACTTATGTATCCAAAGAAATTCAATACAACATCAAATATTATGAATAATTTACAACATAAAACAGACAGGAAGAAAATAAACGGGAAAAAGCTCATGGAGAAAATAACTCGTCTTCAAAAAAAGATCGATGAATTAAAGAAAAGTAAACCAGCGAATCTTCCAAAGAGGACAGATAAAAAAGGCAAAGGCGGCATATTCGGAAAACCAGCGGATTCCCGGACCGGCTCTTCCATGTATTCCGGCAAAAACAAAAAACCAAAGACCGGGACTTCCGGGAGGAAGGATTTTCATTTTGAAATGGAGATACCTGACATGAAAGATTCATTTCAACCTGCTATAGAATATGATTTCCCTGTTATGGAGGGCTATTCCGGTCAGTCTGAAAACAGTCCGTTTACATCATTTTATGAAAATTATTCTCCGGGACAATCAGCATATGATTCTCCTGCCTCGTATAATCCGCAACCACAGCATAGTGGTTATGGATCTCTTTACGAACAATATTATTCGCCACAACAGGGAACCGGGCATGAATCCCCTTACTATCAAAATACTCAGCAACAGGGGGCGGAATACGGATCTCCTTACACAGGATATAATTGGCAGACCCCGCAAGATGATTATATGTTTCCAACTATAGAGGAGAATATTACTCCCGATGGATATAATTCCGCTTATAATTCCGGTGAAAATTACCCTTCGCAATGGGAGAGCGGATTTAATTTCCCGTATTACGAGAACAATGAGCCATCCCGGGAACAAGCTTATGGCTATCAATATCCTGAAAGTCTCGATCAACAGCAGGCTTTGGATCCGTTGTCATCTTTAATTGAAATGCTTTCACAAACACCCTTTAACAATGTTCAATCTCCAACCCCCCAGGATCAAATCCCCGAATCCCGGTACGACAATTTCACGCAAAATCAGGGGGAGCGGTTTGATCTGGATCACGCGGGGAATCAGAACATACAGGCTACAGAAACTGAAAGCTATACCACATCTTTATCAGAGATTCCGCAAAACATGGATTTTCCAATTAAAGATTATTATGAAGAGATTAAATTCCCTGAAGATATTCCTGAAGATGCGAAATACATATTGGAAAGAACCGTCAATCCCCGATTGTTTGAGATAATTCAAGACCCGGAACAAGCTAATCTGTATCTTGATGTTTTGGAAAAGATGGGCGTGACTCCCGAAAATGTGATAAGGTCGGAGCAAATTATGTCAAAAAAGGAAGGAGTACCATATTTTTCAGAAATAGATGGAAATGAATTCCGGGAAATTAATGAGATGTATCAGAATGAGGAAATTGATAAATCTGAAATGAGGGAAAGACTGGAAAAACTAAGAGAAATGAATTCACATGAAACAGAAGGCTCTATCAATGGAAATTTGGCAAACAATGAAGCTCTTAACATTTATCCGGGAGGAAATATGTCAGGTAAGCCCGACATTCCAAGTGAAGGCTTTACTTTCACCGCAGGGAAAACAGGAGACAATAAACGCGATGAAAATAGTACCTGGAGCGAAATTGGAGATTTAAAAGGCGAACTTGGCAATTTATTACTTGATTCAAGCAATTCTCTTATCGATCTTATCAATAACCCCCAAAATATCCCCGAGAATATATCTGAGGCAATATCGGAAAAAATAATAAAACCCCGAATTCTTTCGCAATACCCGGGAATAGAGAATGACACAATCAGTGAGATGAAGCCTGTAAGAAAAGAGAAAATATATATGGACGGGTATTTTGATGTCAAGATTGATATGTTAAATGCTGCATCGGAAGAAGGAGTTCCTCCGGAAATATTATGGGCAATATCTGCAACGGAATCCGATTTCCGCCCCGATGCGCTCGGATATACAAAAGACAAAAAAGGAAATTATGTTTTAGCTGGAAAGGGAATCAACCAGATGACACCGATAGCCTGCGAGGAAATAGGAGTTGATTATAAAACCGTTGATAAGGATGTATATACTAATCTCAAAGCCTCTGCAAAGCTTTTGAGCAAATACAGGAAATACGTTGACAATGATTTCCCCAATCTGAAAACAGAAGAAGATAAATGGAGGATGACGGCACTGTATTATAATTCAGGAGCTCAAGGTGGCAATGACAAAGCAATGGGGGTCCTGAGAAACAAGAAAATAAAGATAGTTGATCTTACAGATTTTGCTCAGATATATGATGAATTACACGGAATAGAAACAGACAAGCATAAGCTGAGATTTTGGAATAACCTGAATTTTGTAAATAAAAATACTCATATACTTAATCCCCGATACATAGAGTATCAAAAGTGGCTCAGGGAACACCAAAAGAAGAGGAGAAAGATGAAGAAATGAAAAAAATCGTTAGTTTTGTGGGTCTCTCTTTATTGATTTTTCTATCCGCAATTGTACCTGCTGAGGCAAAGCAAAAAAGAAGGAATTTAGACTATAGCAACCCTCATAATGTAAAATGGGAAGCAGGAAGATTCTTTATATCATCTTATATTGTCATAAAAATCTATCATAATAAGCAATATAAAAAAGACAAGGATTTAAGGATTTGCCTTTCACAAGAAAACGGAGATAGTTTTCTCTCAAGCATGTACAATATACACCGCATAAAAGAGAGACCCATAGTTCTTTTTTTTCCAGACAGTTTTGGTCTTAGCCTTAGAGGAAGGTGGGACACCGTAACATATAAAGGATTTTATTATATAGGCCTGAGCCTGGACAATAATTTTATCGAAGGTATAGGGAATTGTTTTATTTTTTTCAAGTCGTCAAGATCAAGCACTTCTCCTTATAGACCTGGCAAAAAAGTGGAACCGTTTTTACCTTACGATAAAACGGAATTTTATGATTTTTCCAATATGCCTGTTAATAGGGTAAAAGAAAATCCCCATTGGAAAGTCACTACCCATCTTAAATACAATATTTTTTTTCATTTTGGTGTGGATTCCTCTATTAAAATAAGATACAAAGGGGAAGGTAAAGTGAAATGTGTGATGATTGGACCTAATAAGGTAAAGTATATTTCAAAAACGAAAAAACTACTTTCAAATAGAAATATAAGGTTCAATTTTCCCAAAGACTTTTCCATGTCCGGGTCTTCCGGAAAACTCAAAATCGAAAACGGATACCACCGTTACTGCTTCATCGTTGACGGAGTCAAGATCATAAACAGACAAAACGGCTTTATCATAATCCACCATTCCGATAACAAATCAATACCCACATGCAACATCATACATTTCTACGACTGCAGAAAATTGTACCGGGAATTTGTCAAAAACAGGAAAGAGGTGGAAAAGGAATTGAATTTGAAATAATTGTCGTTATTATTCAGATCTCAATACCATTGCATATGTCATTTTGGCTGAAAAATATATTAGATACCAGCAATGGCTCAGGGAACGCCGACAGAAGAGGAGAAAAATGAAGAAATGAAAAAAGCCATCAGTTTTGTGGGTCTCTCTTTATTAATTTTTCTATCCATAATTATACCTGCTGAGGCAAAGCAAAAAAGAAGGAATTTAGACTATAGTAATCCTCATAATGTAAGATGGGCAACAAGAGGTTTACATATTCTGCCTCATCTTGTTATAAAGATCTACCATAATAAACAATATAAAAAAGACAAGGATCTATTGGTTTACCTTGTACACGAAAATGGAGATAATTTTATCTCAAGATACAATTTACGTCTCACAAAAGAGAGACCCATCACTGTTCTTTTCCCATATCATTTTGGTACCAGTTTAAGGGGAAGATGGGATGTAAAGATTGAGGGATTTTACTTTCTAAACCTGCTCCTTGAAGAAAAGCCTATCAGGGGTATAAGACATGGATTTATTTATTGCGAATCCTCAAAGCACAAGCCCCCTCCCCATAAACACAGCGATAAAGGGGAGCCGTTATTACCTTACGATAAAGCGGAATTTTATGACTTTTCCAATATGCCTGTTAACAAGATAAAAGAAAATCCCGATTGGAAAATAAAGGTGAAAATGAAATACGAGATTGAATTCGTTTTCCATGAATATAGACAGAAAGGCAAGAAACGATATAAGGGAAAGGGACTCGTCAAAATGGTAATAGTATGTCCTCATGGGAAAAATTGGATATCAAAAGTAAATAAAATATCAAAATATCAATGCTATAATTTCAAGTTTCCCGATGATTTCATAACTCCAGGCTCAAAAACTAAAATCGAAAACGGATACCACCGTTATTACTTCATCGTTGACGGAGTCAAGATAGAAAACAAGCAAAACAGCTTTATCATAATCCACCATTCGGATAATAAATCAATACCCACCTGCAACATCATACATTTCTATGATTGCAGAAAATTATACCGGGAGTTTGTTGACAAGAGGAAAGAGGTGGAGAAGGAGCTAAGGCGGTAAATGGTGGTTAGAATTCCTTTTATTGCCCCGGATGAGTCCGAGGGATATTCTCACGATATAATTCATATTTTCTTTGTGTTCACTTGAAACATCTATTCCCGAATTCCCGGCATCCCTTTTCCGTAATCCGCTTTCCTGCTTTCCTAATTTCCTTAGAGGTAATTTTTTCCGGTTTCCGTATAAAAAATTCATAGTTTCCTTATTGGAGGGATATATATGCCAAATTTTGGATCATTCAATCCCATGAAGAACCCGGATATAGACCGGTTGACATATTACATGGGCAAAATAGTAAACACAGCGGGAGAGATTGATTTTAATTCAATTGACGCAAACAGTTTGTATGTCGGGCATTATGCCGAGGGTGAATCCGATGTCGAGAACCGTGAGATATATTTTAATATCAACGGTCAATTGAGCAATAATCCCGGAATACGACTGAACAGGGATCAGACCCAAGTTGAATTCTCATCAACCGGCAGTCTCTGGCGGGCGATGAAATGGGTGACAACATCGCCGGGATCAGGGATTATCGTATATCATTCACAGGATGCTGCGAGTATTGAAGTCAATGTGGGAGACATCATAGACACTAGCCAGGGCTTGAAGAGAAGCTTGAATATGATTCAATGCGACTTCGGATCTGGAGAAAGCCAGGTTGCAAGGGGAAACCATACACATGCTTACCAGCTCTCCGATATGTCCAATGTGGGATCCGACACGGCAACCGACGGAAACATAATTGCGGCGGACGGCACGGACTGGGATTCCAAAACTCCCGACTCCGCGGGACTTGTAACAAAGACAGACGAGCAGACCATATCGGGAGACAAGACATTATCGGGAACGGTTTCTTTCTCCGGTGAAACATCGTTTTCTAACAATACCTCATTCACAGGCGATGTGACCATGTCATCGGCACTAAAAACAACTTCATATGTCGATATCGAGGAGATTGAAATTCCGTCAAACCCCGATGCTGATACGGCCAGGCTTTTTGTGAAGGACAACGGATCCGGCAAAACACAACTATGCGTGATATTCCCAACGGGAAATACGATTGTTATCGCAACGGAAAGTTGATTTGAATTCACCGCAGAGAACGCGGAGGGTATGGATTGGGGAGAAGTAGTCTATAGATTGTTTCCTCCAAAGCCACGGAGAATGCGAAGATAAAGACGGAGAACGGAGAAGATAAGCATCTCTTTTAATGATGTTTTTTTATTTTACCAAGGCTTATTTGGGAAGAAACTTTTTTAAAAAAAGTTCATAATACATATTTCAATTACCCCTTCCACCACGTAGCGCGGGTTTTTAAACCCGCCGAAACTATCACCCCCCCCACTGCAGGAGAGGCTTCCGACCTCAATTCGTAGCAATATACCGCTCTCATAAAGGGGGACTAAAAATTTGCTGACCACTAATATATTGTGTTTCTATTTTAGGTCGGCACTATATGTGGGGAGGTCTGAAGACCTCAGCTACGTTTTTGGACAATAATAGCTCCAAACATTTACCCAAATAGTATAACGAAGATATACTATTGAAGACTTAAGAGTAATCAATAACTGAAATAAAACCAAATTATTTCTCCGCGTCTTCCGCGAACTCTGCGGTGAATAATAATATTCATAACATAAACCTGGATGAGTAACTCTCTCCAGGTATATTAGGGGGATTTTAACTAAAATGAATCATATTTCTGACATTACCAATAAAATATTCACCGGAGATTGCAGAAATGTCCTCCCGGAATTTCCATCGGAATCGATTGATATGGTTCTCACATCTCCACCGTACTGGAAATTGAGAGACTATCATCATGAAAATCAGATTGGGTGGGAAAAGAATGCTGATGAATACATCGAGAATCTTTCAAAAGTCTTTCAGCAGATACATCGCATCCTGAAGCCAACCGGTTCGCTATGGATAAACATGTCTGACCAATATGAAAACAAGAGCTTGCTATGTCTTCCATGGAGGCTCATGCTCAACCTGAAATCAAAAGGGTGGATTCTGAGGAATACATGTATCTGGCACAAACCCAACGCCATGCCCGCTTCCGTCAAAGACAGGCTTAATCAGAATTACGAGTTCCTATTTCACCTGGTGAAGAGCAGAAAGTATTATTACAACCTTAATGAAGTAAGAACCCCCCACCTTACAAGAAAAAGATTTATGGATAACGCAAAGATCACTAAAAGAAATCTGGAGATTAAAAATGTTTCACGTGAAACATTTCACCAAAACCCAAAAAGACAACCAGGACACCCCGATTCACATGCATTTCACCCCAACGGAAAGAACCCCGGAGCAATAATATCAATCCCAACAAACCATACAGCAGGCATACACCCCGCCACATATCCGGAAGAACTATGCCGGATACCCATACTGGCCTCTAGCCCCCCGGGCGGAATCGTCCTGGATCCATTTTCCGGCATCGGAACAACCCTTTTTACGGCAAAAAAACTGGGAAGAAGGTATGTTGGAATAGAAAAAAATGCACAATATGTTCAAAATTCAATTTGCAAACTATATGGGTTATCGGCATAGCGAGTAAAGTTGCCATCGGATTCTTTGTTTCAAACATTACATTGACATAATATTCAAGATTTGTTATATATTATATATTAATATAAGAAGACCTGATTAAGAGGAGAATCGATAATGCATACATGTTTTGATTGTGGCAGGGAGATGAAAAGGGAAATCCTTGAATTCACCGATGAAGTTAACAATGAAAAAATTACATTCAAAACCGAAGGCTTTATTTGCGAATGCGGACGCAAGACCATCGAAGCTCCACAGATGGAAGCGTATGATATCGCACTTGCTAATGAATATCGCAAGAAAAAATAGAAAATAAGGAATAATGCACAAAACTTTTATCTGTTGGTAGATTTACAAAACAATACTTTTGTAGTATGTACATTTGTTAACTTATAAGTTAACATGTAGGTGCGAGAGTTTATGTCAGAAAATTTTAAACTTAAATATTTTTATGAAGGGGAAAAATTTAAAATTTGCTGGTTCGATGCCGGTCAGTCTTGTGATTTTATGCCTAAGTATATGGGATTAGAGGAGGCAGACAAAAAGAAAGTTAATGCATTAATAAAGCGTACATGTGACCATGGAGTAGGACATAACAAGCAAAAATGGAGGGAATTAGAGACGGGCCTTTTTGAGATGAAGTCCGGTCAGATCAGGATGCCGTTTTTCTATCATAAAGAATTAAAGGGTCTGATAGTTGTGACCCATATGTTTGTTAAAAAACGAAAGCGATGCCCTCCTGAAGAATTGGAAAGGGCGTGTATAAGAAAGGGTTTGGGAAATGACCTTACACCCTGAATCGGAAAATATTAAGGAGGTAGTGTCTTGATGGATCGCTTTTTTATGGATGATATAGAAAGATGGGAGAATGATCCGGAATACCAAACGGAAATTCTTCTCCTGGATTTGAACGAGCGGATTTGTGAATGGATGGAAAAGCAAGGTGTTAATCGCGCCGAACTTGCCAGGAGACTCGGAAAATCCCGGGCATATATAACCCGCATGCTGAATGGAAAACCTAATTTGACAATAGGCAGTCTGGTTAAAGTCGCTTCTGCCCTTGGAGTAAAAGTGGAGATTGGACTTGCTTCCCCTTCCCCACCAATCGCTGATTCACCGCCCCCTGAAGAGGAGAAACAACAAGAAACTGAGTGGAAAATAATGCAGAAAGAACGAGAAAAATATTTGTTGGACCAACAACTTAAGAGCAAAGTCCGTGACTATTCGAGCGGTTATGAATTAAAAAAGAAAAATTATAGTAAGAGTCGAGGAGTTTTGCAATGTTGTCAATGATGCAGCTTGATGATTACCGCCTTCTTCATCTGTTAATAGATGCCAATGAAAATTATTCATCGGATGTGACAAGGCAAGTTAAATTTGAAACTGACTTTGATTTCGAAGTCTATAAATCAACAGATGGACAAACCTTCAAAATATCTCTTTCAATAAGAATAAAGCCTGTTCGTAATCGAAAACATTGTTCTTATAAAAAAATCGAGATCAAACTTGAAGGAATATTTTCATTTCCTCCGGGTACGGAAGATAAGATCATTGAGAAACTTGTTCCTTTTAACTGCCTCGCCATCCTACACGGTCTCGCAAGAGGAATTGTCTCAAGTGTAACGGGAAATACGCAGGGGGGAAAATTCCTACTTCCCATAATGAATTTCGTTGAAAAGATAAACGAAAAAGCAAAAAAACAGGATGATTAACACTAATTTTAATTATAAAACATGGTTAAAAACCACCATGCTATATGCATCTCTATTAGCGTTGGAATTGTCCGTTTTTAACTTTATATATCAATCGAAGGCCGGGGGAATCAGTCAATCAAACATATTCTCTTCAATTGTGCTTTTTATCCTTACGTTTATTTCTATGTCCGTTTTCTTTTGCGGATTTTCGATATTCTTCGTATATACAAATTATTACATCT
The DNA here is from genome assembly GCA_021107945.1 of Vulcanimicrobiota bacterium. Lineage (GTDB taxonomy): Bacteria > Vulcanimicrobiota > JAJTBE01 > JAJTBE01 > JAJTBE01 > JAIORV01. Next base: position 34,786 of record JAIORV010000157.1, read on the forward strand.
GCCGAAAGATATATGACAAATGGACATTCAAACAATTACTTAAAAGCCAATTCAATTGTCTTACCGAAGAAGATGAAAGCAAAGCTTTATTTCATATCACCCTGTTGGTGGTTAAAGTTCTTGCTGTTATTTTATTAATAGCCTTCTTTGTTGTTTATATGCTGTTATTCCTGGGGGTTATCAAAGAGGTATATTAAAAATCATCGGGTCACTTAAAAAAAACACAAATGAAAAGTGTCATTATATTCTGTGTCTATTCAGACCACTTCATGCAGGCTAATCTTTATATTACATTTCAGGGGCATGGATGGGGTGACTAATAATTAACTCAATTATTTAAGATCATTATTTCACCACAGAGGACACAGAGGACACAGGGGTGTTTTTTTTTGCCTTTTTTTCCCGCACTCTCTGCGTTGAAGAAAGCACTTTTAAATTGTTAGTAAACATCATCTTATTTATCAAAAACGAAAGGAGACACAAAAATGGATTACATTGATTGGAATAACATCACGGAGGAGATCGATCTTGATTTTCTCCAACCGCTTCTTGACCAGGTTTCGCAGATCTACAGTGATCAATGGGAAAATGCACAGGGTACGATAACCAGCAGTGATCCTTACGGGTCCTCCATCCGGGAGGAAAATCTGGCGGATGCGTTCGAAAATTACAATGCGCAGTCGGCGCAGCAGCAATCGGATATACTCACCCAGTATCACGGCTCAATAATGAACAACAGGTTAAAGGCTCAACTTGAAAAGATGCAGGAGCAGTATGAGAAATTGACGCAGGAATACTCAGATTACAAAACCGAACAAGACGGAAGGCAGGATGCGCCGATGCCACTGGAATATTATATGAACCTGCTCAACATGCAAGCGCCCCAGACGCAGCAAAGCACACCCGCCCAAGCTGTTCAATCCCAGCAGCAACAGCAGCAGTTTCAACCCTGGCCGCCTCCGGGCGTGATCCTCAACCCCGAAATGCTTACAGAATATCATCCCTTCGATGACCAACCGGGATGGGGAGAGCTTCCCTCGCAATTCCAGAACATATTTTATCCTTCCCAGCAATCGGGGCAACAGGGACTATGGTGGGACAAGAACAAGAAGAGGGGCACCGGTACAAAACCATCGGGTAAGAGGGACAAACAGGATTATGGCAGGCTCGATGCCTCACTATACAAGATGCCCAATTCGCCCACAATGAGAGATATGATTATGGAGCACATTAATTATTACTATGGAGATCAGGCTCCCAATATCAATCAAATGATGCAAAACGGCCGTAATCCCGCGTTATTGGCACAAAGAAAGGGGAAAAATGCAGGTTCAGGCTATGTTGGAAAAACAGGCATCCCCACTGCAAAGTCGAAACTTCAACAAGTAAAGGCCGGTCAAAACAACTGGTCTCGCCCACAGATTAATAGAAATAAGAAACTCAATACATCTCAATCGCAATATTCAGCTTATAATGCAGTCCCCCGCCCTCCGAGACCGGGTATGAAGCCAAAGCAACCACCCAGGCTAAATAAAAAGATACGAAAAATAGGATTCCGATAGAGGAAATGAGGAGTTTTACCGCTAAGGAAATGAGGAAATCAGGATTGCGAATTACGGATAATGGATGTTTTTTACCACGAAGAACACGGAGTTTTTTAAGGAAATCAGATAACAGAGGACAGAGGACAGATGCCGGATGCCGGATCTCGTTTCCCGCCTCTCGATTTGTAGGAGGGACGTCCCCGTCCCGATAAATGGAAAATGGAAAATGGAAAATGGAGGATGGAGGATGGAACCCGTTTCCCATTTCCAGTTCCCCGTTTCCAGTTAACCACGAAGGCACGGGGGACACGGAGTTTTTTGGGTTATTAACTACTTCGTGTGCTTCGTGTCTCCGTGGTGTTAAAAAATCTCTCTCACTCCAATTCTACAGTGAAGCTTTCTATATCAAAATTCTCATACGGAAAGTCATCCCCAAGATCCGGTTTCTCGGAGTAATCATCAAGGGGATCCGACGGGTATGACGGAGGTTGGGGAGTCAGTATGCCCGTTGTCTTGTCAAAGAATATGGTATAAAGGGCGTTTCCGTCAATTGCGGGTCCCTGTCCCAGAGTGTCTATCGTGCTTCCCAGCAGTGCCGAATCTTTGTCTGTCGTGACCAAATGTACAGTGAATCGCTTGGATTCTATATATTGGTTGAAAAGGTTTGTGGAGTCACTTAAATTCATTCTCACGACAATTGATTTCCCGTCCCCGGAAACCAATCCCTCGGAATTCATATTGCCGGCGTCAACCCAGGTATATCCGGGGCTTGGGACATTTCCCTGTCGATGATACCAGGTGAAATTAAAGCCGTCATACCTGATGAAATCGGTAAAAGTTTCGTAATTCGTAACCTCGATATCCTCGGAGAATCCATTCAGGAGAATAGCATAATAACCATGCTCCCCATCGTCAATCTCTCCCCTCTCATTCACCTTTACGGTAAAAGTCAGCATCGTCTTGTTGCCTTTCTCCGTGGGTCCACTGGCGCACCCGGCAAAAGACATAGCGGTAAAGAGAATAAGAATGATACACGAAACTGCAAACTTAAGTATATTTCCAAATCTAATCGTATTTCGCAATGTTATCTACCTCATTTTTACTATAAGGGCGGGTTTAAAAACCCGCGCTACGTTATGGGAGACATCCGACATCTGTTCTCCATTATCCATTTTCCATTATCCATTCATTTATTCCTCTTCACCGATCCCTTGTAAAATGGCGTCTTTACTATCATGGCGGGAACGAGCTTTTTCCTGATTTGAATCTTTATTGGCTTTCCTACCTTCATTCCCTTTCTATTCACAAGTGCAAGTCCGATAGCTTTCTTAAGGGTGGGAGAAAAAGTACCTGAAGTAACAATACCTACCTCCTCGTCATCCTCATTAAAAACCTTGCAATCCTGCCTCGGAATTCCGGGGCTTTTCATCTCAAACCCTATCAATTTACGCTCGGGCTTGTTTTCTATCACCTTCATTATGGGAGTCTTGCCAATAAATATGGGTTTATCTTTTCCCACCACCCATTTTAGCCCGACTTCAACAGGATTTCTCTCCTCATTGAGTTCATGACCATAAAGGGCAAATTTCGCTTCCAGTCTCAGCGTATCTCTTGCGCCGAGTCCCACGGGTTTCAACCCATATTCCTCACCCTCAACCATAAGTGAATCCCATATAGGCACGGCGTCCTCATTCGCTACATAAAGCTCGAATCCGTCCTCACCGGTGTATCCCGTCCTGGAAATTATTCCCTCAGTATCAAGGATTTTACCCTTCACGAAATTGTAATATTTTATTTCCGATAAATTTACCGGTGTAATCCGCTGAAGTATCTCCTCCGACTTCGGCCCCTGAATCGCGATAAGTGCCAATTTCTGAGATTTATCAACAACAAGACATCTGTCTTTACGTCCGTCAGCGGATAGAGTCCCTTCCTTGTCCATAATCCAACGGTATATCTTATCCTTGTTCGCGGCATTTACTATGAGAAGAATCCTGTCTTCCATACGATAAACAAGCACATCATCCAGGATCCCGCCGTACTCGTTGCAGATGGTGGAATACACAATCCCACCGACGGGAATCTTGTTGACGTCATTTGTTATCAGGTACTGCACAAACTCAAGACTCCAATCCCCTCTTATCTCCAATTCTCCCATATGTGTCAGGTCGAACAAGCCCGCCGCAGTTCTCACGGCCTCATGCTCTTCCATTATTCCGGTGTATTGCAGGGGCAAAAGATACCCCGCAAACTCAACCATCTTTGCACCGGCTTCAACATGCCTGTCATAAAGTGGAGTCTTTTTTATTTGGGCCACACTCTCCATTTATATTTTCCTCCTCATACTTCCTTATTTATAGTTTAGTAGTTTGTCATTGCGAGGAGCTTGCGACGAAGCAATCTCACTCTTTGGAAGCGAGAAGTGGGAGGTGAGAAGCGAGAGCAAAGATGCGAGAATTCCTTCTTCCCATTTCTCGTTTCCCACTTCCCGTAAAAGAGATTGCTTCGCTCCTTCGTCGCTCGCAATGACAACATTCCCGGCAAAAAGTGCTAAACCATACTTCCTTATAATTACTATGAATATTCAATTTGAAAATTTTCCGATTCCTTCGTTTTTACAATGTTTTTTCCTCTTTAAGAATGGATGTGATATTTAAAGTGCATTGACACTAATGCAACAATTGGTTTTTGGAACAGCGCCACAATTGGTTTTAGAACAGCACCACAATTTATTGTGGTGGAGAGAGAATGGCTTAACCACGCCGTCCCAGCCTCTTCAGAGGCTTCCGGATGTACAGCGGGAGAGGAGGTAGTTTCCACCCTCTTTGAGGGGGGATTAAGGGGGGAGCAAAGAAGACAATATTTGCCGGAATTAGCTTTAGCTTTTTCTAATCAGTATTATCCTTTTTGACCTGCGGCGAGACGCCGCAGCTACCGACATTGTTATAACGGTGGGGGCGGCGTCCCGCCGCCCAAATAACAAATAAACACACAATATTTTCCGGAGGAAGCTTGATATATGCATGATGATAACATTGACATGAATAATAATAATAAGCCAATAAAAATAAATATGATCTGGATTATAGTTATTGTCATTCTCAATATTATTGTCGTTGCGTTTATTTTTCTGTATATCCGTTACTGGCACGTCCCTAACCGGAGCGATGAGGTTGAAAAAGTAATAAAAAGGGTTGAAAAAAGGATGGCAGATCTGGAATCCATCCCCCCGGAGGAAAACGGCTGGACATATTACAATGAAGCATCTCAGTGTTTGAATACCGACCCGATAAAAAAAGCATATACCGGACCGGCTGGTGGTATTGGTAGTAATTATTTGATAGAATATTTCAGGGAGAAAATAAATACATCGGAAAAGTTGGCATTAATAAAGAGATGCGCAAGCATAAATAAGAAAAGCATTAATCTTGTTGACAAGGGATTTGAAAAGGATATGATATTTGTCCCCCCACATTTTATTAGTCAGAAAGGATTAGGAAAAGAGTATGAAAACTTAATATCTTTTGAATGCTTTCTTGTCATGCTCGGGGACTATAAGAGAGAAATAGGAAATAGTAAAACTGCTTCGAAAAGATACCTTGAGAGTATAATTATTGGGATGAAAAATGAAGATGCTCGTATGGTCTATTGGACGGGTTTTAGTTATTACGCAAAAAAACAATTATTAAATTTAATAAATGACACTGAAAACTCAAAAGAAACATATAAATACATTATAAATAAAATCGATAAGATAGAGAAATTAAAAGATGATTTCACAAAAAAAGAAGAAACAACTCTATACCTGCTCAACGAGTCTAATGATAGAATTAATAAACCAGTACAAATGCCTATAGATGGACCTCTAAGATTTATCCCCTGGAACATAATTATTGAAAGGGAAAGGTCTATTACAAATAATTTATATCTCGATTTTCTGAAAAATTCAGGTTCACCATATCCAGAATCAATAAAAAAGTTTCAAAATATAGAACCTCCAGAATATATATCTTTTTTTTCTTATTTCCCAGACACATTAGTAGAGAGCTATAAAAGATATAACATAGAAATATCATCTCTACGCGGAATGAAGCTCCTCTGTGCCTTGAAATATTACAGGGCGGAAAATGGAAAGTATCCCGATTCCCTCAACGAACTTGTCCCGAAATATATAAATAAAATACCCAAAGATCCATTTCCACGGGATGGAAAATATATCTATAAAAAGAAGCCTGACGGATCGATTCTCTTATATAGCATCGGGCCGGATCTTAAAGATGATATGGGAAGAAATCCCGGTCCTTATCAAAATATAATTGCTGACGGCGATATAGTATTCACATCAACAAAACCAGGGAAAAAGAAAGGGAATTAAGTATAGGACTTATGCATTTCAAAGAAAGAAATGCACAAAACTGTCATTCCTTCACGGAGTCTGCCCTCGAGCGGAACGAATAGTCAAGTCTGTCATCCTGAGCGAAAAATGATCATCTCACTTTGCTAGATCAACTATGGCAAGAACAGATTTTACTTGCCTCCGATGTATTAATCAGCGAAGGATCTCATTCAGGCAAATATTCGGGAGATTCTTCGCTATGTGAATCACGAACATCAAGAATATACCGTCTTTGAGAAAGTCATCGGATCAAAGTAATTCTCTTGTGATCCACTCAGAATGACAAATTGCAGGGGCTGTCTTTAAAAAGTAACCGCATGCAGGCTGTCATCCTGAGCGAAAAATGATCATCTCACTTTGCTAGATCAACTATGGCAAGAACAGATTTTGCTTGCCTCCGATGTATTAATCAGCGAAGGATCTATCTACTCATAACACGCGACCTCTCCAATCAACATTCAGGAGATTCTTCGCTGTGTTAATCCCCGCACATCAACATAAAACCGTCTTTGAGCAAGTCGTCGGAGTAAATCAAGTCTTTCGTGTTTCGCTCAGAATGACAATCCCACGGCTTTCTTCAATATGGAAGGTTACATCCCATTGTAATAGAGGCATAATAAGAAGTCATCAAAGATTAGCTCCGAGAGGGAGAGGAGGTGATTTCCACCCTCTTTGAGGGGGGATTAAGGGGGGAGCAAAGAAGACAATATTTGCCGGAATTAGCTTTAGCTTTTTCTAATCAGTATTATCCTTTTTGACCTGCGGCGAGACGCCGCAGCTACCGACATTGTTATAACGGTGGGGGTGGCGTCCCGCCGCCCAAATAACAAGACATTATTTTCGAGAAATTGCTATGCTCCGAACCGGGATGGGGATAAAATATGTGAAAATTAATAATAAGGAATTGATATGAGTAATAAGAAAATTATAATAATGGGAAACAGAAGTAAAGACTTGATAGTAACCGGAATTCATCCAACAAAAGAACATTGGGAACAAATAACTCATATTGATAAGCCCTTTCATGAAGTAGGTGGAGGTCCGGATATAGTTAGAAAAATATTGGAAAAATTTGAAGGCTTAAATGTTAAACATGAATATACTAATAAAGAGAAAGTACACAAATCAATATCGTTATGGGAAAAGTTCGATTTCAAAGATCAGGATGAAAATGAATGCGAACACTTCAGATTAAAGTCAAACCGTGAATATTTTATTGACGATAATGAATCTAAGGAAAACAATCCCGGGCAAAATGGAAGTAGTAGTCGTTTGATATTTTTTAATACAACTGAGAAAAAGAAACGTTTATTAGGAGAAGAAATAAAAAATATAAAGGAAAAAATAAATGATGCATCAGTCATATTTTTTCGTACACATTATGAACTTAATAGTCAATTTAAAAAAATTTTTAAAGCTAAAAAAACTGCCCAAAAAACAATCTTAATCGAGGATGCTCTGCGAAAATAGGTTATCCATTAAGTTGGGAAAGGACTTTCAAAGAAATAGTCGAGGCTGTAAAAAAACTATTTGGAGCTTATCAATTTAAAAGCATCATTATAGTATTCTCTACTGAAGGGGCGGTTATAATTGAAAATAATGATAAGACTCTAATTTTCGACAAAACCAGACAGGAAGATGACTGGATATCAGAAAAAGGAAGGGAGGGAAGAGTATTTGGATATGCATCTTGTGTCCTTGCATCCCTTGTATATTACGAAGCCAATAATAATTGCGATAAGATCAGTGCAATAAAAAAGGGGCTTCTTGCAGCGAGAGAACTTCATAAATGTGGATATATTTGCAAGGATAAATCACTGGATTTTCCGTATGAATCAGTCAGTAAAAAAATAAAAGAAAATTCAAGTAAAGATAACGCATTTAGCATTTTTAAAGGGAGAGGAAACGAAACTATACTTGAATACGCCCTCCACAAGAAAAGAAGCAATAAATATGAACTTGCAAAACAAATTGTAGAAGAAGGAATAGATGAAGCTCTAAAAATTAAAAACATATATAGAGAAGAAATTGGGAAATGGATTAGTTTAGATAAAGATGAGATAGAAAGAGTTCGTGCAATTCGAAATATAATAAAGGTATATCTTAAAGACTGGCCCCAAAAAAAACCTCTTTCAATTGCTGTTTTTGGACCTCCGGGTTCAGGAAAATCTTTTTCAATAAAAGAAATTCTGAGGAATTCTTCGAAAGATAAAGACAACATTGTTATCGAGACATATAATTTATCTCAAATAGAATCTCCAAATGAATTGACTACGGTATTTCACAAAATTCGAGATATCTACCTAAATAGTAAAATACCCTGTTTTTTTTGGGATGAATTCGATTCCATATTAAACAGCGAGCAACTTGGCTGGTTGAAACATTTTCTTGCTCCTATGCAGGATAGTAATTTCTACCAAGCTGGTTTTATACGTCCTTTAGGTGCTGCAATTTTTGTTTTTGCCGGTGGGACGTCAAAAACATATAGCGAATTCATTGAATCCAAAGGACTAACAAAAAAAGAAAAGCAAAAGATAAAACTTCCTGATTTCATTTCGAGAATCGATGGCTTCTTAGATGTGAAAGGAATTAATAGGAATAGAGAAGAGTATGGTATTCTGGGATTCTTCACAAATGATGACCATTATATTAAGCGCGCCATACTACTTCGCTCATTACTGGAAAAAAAGCTGACAAAAAATGAAGATTATATGGATGAATATGTACTGGAAAAGTTACTGAAGACATATGAATATAAGTTTGGAATTAGATCAATGGAGAAAATAATAGAATTGAGTCATATAAAAGATAAAAAGAGATTTACAATTTCATGCTTACCTTCGAAATCCATTATAAAAACCCATATAGATTTGTAAACCATTAAATTTAATGTCTCCGGAGTGAATTTTTCAACAATTATTATTTCAATTTTTTATCCGGAAAAATGTTTATGGAATGCTGTAACTACTGATTTATAACGTTTATTTAGGTGAAATACCGTATTTTAATAAGCATAAAAATATACCCGGAATTATCTGGAAAACACAAGGTGAAATTAGCAGTGGCATTCCATATTGAATTAAACCTCCGCGGTCTCTGCGTCCTTTGCGGTGAATTAAAAAGCAATATCCGGGCTAATACTAATACGACAGGGACCTCAAAGAAGCTTCCACAATATCCCCAACACCGGGCAGGACTTCCGCTTCCAGCACGGGGCTATACGGGACGGGCAGGTCCATCGCCGCCACTCTCTCCGGCGGAGATTCCAGGCTGAAAAACGCATTCTCCATAATTACCGAGCATAATTCCGCTCCCACTCCCCCTGTGAGCGTGCCTTCTTCCACAACAACAACTCTGCCGGTTTTCTCCACTGATTTCGTTATAGCTTTTTTGTCAAGAGGGTTCAGGGAGCGCAGGTCTATAACTTCCGGTTTATACCCTTCATTTTCAAGATAATCCGCCGCCTCTCTGCACATATCAAGGGTTCTCCCATAAGAGAGAAGTGTAATGTCCTCTCCCTCGATTACAACCTTGGCTTTACCTATTGGAATGAGATTATCGTCTTTGGGGACTTGCCCCGTTTTATTATATAGAAGCTTACTCTCAAGGAAAAGAACCGGATTATTGTCCCTTATGGCGGATTTCAGAAGCCCTCTTGCGTCGGCGGGTGTCGAGGGCACGAGGATCTTCAAGCCCGGTATATGCAGAAAAAGCCCCTCCAGGCTCTGGGAGTGGCTTGCGCCGTAAGCTCTGCCTCCACCATACGGGGTTCTTATAACAAGGGGAACTCTTATGTCATCCCTTCCGCCGAACATATACCTGAATTTGACTGCATGATTCAGGACCTGGTCGATGATAAGAGTCGTGAAGTCCATGAACATTATTTCAAGAACCGGTCTCATTCCCATAAGGGCGGAGCCTGTGGCGATTCCCATAAGGGATCCCTCGCTTATGGGCGTCTCGACAATTCCGTCTTCGCCGAATTTGTCCAGCAAACCTGCCGTTACCCCGAATGCGCCGCCATAAACGCCGATATCTTCACCCATGATAAATACATTCCCGTCCCTTTCCATCTCCTCCGTCAGGGCGAGATTTATGGCGTCCTTCATTGACAAATCAACTTTATTCAAAGTATGTCTTTTCCCGTGAGGATGTTTTCAAGCTCATCTCCGGCCTCGGCTATGGTAATGATTGATTTTTCAAGCTCCCTTGCCTGGGCGGTTCCTGCCAGTTGGGTATCGACAATGACGAGGAAATCCTTGCCATTAATCTCCTTAATCGCCAGCGCGCCGTAATCAAGATCCATATTCATTCTCAACGCAGGCTCATACATCAGGAGTTGAGCCTTGCTGCATGTTGTGAAAATCTGGAATATAACTTCCCCGTCCGAGTCCCGGCGGTTTGCCGTGATATAGACCTTCTGCTTTCTGTCCCCGGGGAGAGGCACAACAAGCTCAAATCCCTCTTCCGTGTCTGTATGGGTGATCCGGGTTCCGTCAACCACTTTTAACAGGAGGGATTCCAGGATACGCCCTGCAAGATTCCGACGTCTTTTCAAATCGTCTTCCGATGTAAATGCCATCTCACTATGAGACCCTTTTATATTTCTCTCGAATTTCTCCATATTTAACACCTCTCATTTTATTTTCATATTCCACAGGGTGTTATGATGACTTCCCTCCTGATTTCACCGGGTAATTTATGGGGTATTTCACCGTGAAAGTCGTCCCCTCTTCAGGAGAAGTTGTAAATGATACATCTCCATTGAGGTATCTTTCAGTTAGTAACTTTATGCTGTATGTTCCAAGTCCCCTGTCTTCTCCTTTTGTGGAAAAAGATCTCTGGAAAATTTGCAACTGAATGTCTCTGGGTATATACCCGGGATTATGGACATTGAATTTGATCATTTGTCCCTCGGTTTCACAACCCATGGTAACAATCTCTCCGTGGACAGAAGCTTCCAGGGCGTTTTTTGCAAGATTTAAAAGTACACGCTTGAGGAGGATTTTATCGCTTGTAAATTCTACATCTTGCGCTCCCGGATCGATCTGTACCTTGCATTTCTTTTCCGATTCATATCCGGTAAACCGGTTTACGATCTCATTGAGGATCTCAATCGAGTTCAATAGCTCCGCCGAGGTTGAAAGCTCATTGTTTTCTGCCGCCGACAGAACTCTTTGTGCCTGGATTTCCTCAACTATAGTTGTTGATATGTCGAATATTATATTGGAATAATCTTCTCTTTCCTCAGGATCAGCTTCTCTCAAAATGTCGGCGAATCCCTGCATCGCTCCCGCGGTGTTTAAAATATCATGAAAAAATATTTTCTCCAGGACACGCCTCCGTTTCTCATGGCTAATATCGGTAATGGTGAAAAAAGTGTATGTTTTTTCATTTATTTCAAAAGGAACAGCCCAGACCCGGAGATCCAGAGCCTCCCCGTTTTTTATCGTGATTCTGCATTCATTTACAACCTCTTTTCCCTTCTGACTGGATAAAAAAGTCTTCACAGCACCACATGTTTTGCAAAACTCAGTTGTTCCACATCCGCCTTCAGTCTCGTAAGCATGGATACATTCAAATGCCTCGCCGGGACGAAGCCCCAGACCGCAGGTTGAATCCTCAGATTCAAGGAAACTCCTGAAGGTTCTGTTGGAAAAGATAATCTGTCTCTCTTCATTCAAAATTAATATCATATCGGGTATGGCATCAAGAATCTTCCCGATAATGGGGTGTTTTGCAATACTGTTATAAATCTCCAGAATTTCTTTTTTCTGAAGCCTTTCTGCAGGTGCAAATAGTGTTTTTAGTTTGTCTGATTTCACTTTGTTTCTCCTCTGTAAGGTAACTACTTATTCGATAGTCTCACCTGAAACATCGTGGCACTAAAGCATGGAAACTCCTCACCCCAAAAGGAGCTAAACAGATGTTCTGCGGCAAATATTAATCAATAACTTTTTCAATAAAAACCATCAAAGCCCTCCTACAAACGGGAAATGGGAAGTGGGAGGTGGGAAATGAAATAGAATAGGGACAGCGCCCTATTTTTCGGGAAATTAGAGGAGGGATTAGAGGGGCATTAAACGGCGTCATTACTTCATTTAAGCTTGTAGCAAAAATAAGAAACTAGGGACAGCGCCCTGTTTTTGTGAGAAGTGAGGGGCGAGAAGTGGGAGGCGAGAAAAGGGAAATGGGAAGTGGTAGGTGAGAAAGGAAGGGCAAATTCTGTTGAAATCGAATATCGAATAGAGACTGAATGCCTATCATCAACACAGAATACAGGAGATAACATTGAGCGATAAAATAACTTCACTTCCCCGCTTGAAAGATATTCTTGCAAGCCTGAAAGTCGAAGGGAAGAAAATTGTTTTTACAAACGGATGTTTTGATATTTTACATCTGGGTCATATAAAATATCTCAGAAAAGCAAAGGCCCTTGGCGATATCCTGGTTGTGGGTCTGAATACCGATTCGTCCGTTAGAAAAATCAAGGGAAGCCTGAGGCCGATCGTTCCGGAAGATGAAAGGGCTGAAATCCTGGCGGCGCTGGAGATGGTGGATTATGTTGTGATGTTTTCCCGGGAGACGCCGGAAAAGATAATACTGGAGTTACAACCCGATATACATGTAAAAGGTGGGGATTATACGGAAGAAATGTTGCCGGAAGCAAAACTGGTCAGGTCATACGGAGGAAAAGTCGCAATAATCCCACTCGTTGAAGGAAAAGCCACGACCAATATAATCAGGGAGATTCTGGACAGATATGGTAATCCGGAATGAGGAAAACGGATGCCAGATCTGTAGGAGGGACGTCCCCGTCCCGATAAACGGATGTCGGAATAAGGATATTTTACCTCTAAGGAAATGAGGAAAACGGGGGGCGGGATTTACCACGAAGTCACGGAGAACACGGAGTTTTTTCTCCGGTTATCCTCTGCGGACTCCGCGCTCTCTGCGTTGAATAATCACCCTCCATATATCGAAAACATGCTTTGAACTACTCTTTCCACATTCGCCTTCCAGGTGTATTTCTCTGTCGCTTTTTTCCGGGCGGCGATTCCGAGATCTCTTCTCTTTTGCTCATTCTCAACAAGATCATCGATCGCCTTATAAAAGGCATCCACATCTTCCGGACATATCAGAACGGCATCAACGCCATCGTCAAGAATTTCCCCCATCTGACCAACCTCAGGGCATATTATAGCTTTACTCATCGCCATATATTCAAAAAGCTTTATGGGAGAAGAATATTCAAATCCCCTGCTTATTGTGAGCAGGAGAATGTCACAGGCATCAAGATAAGCAGGGACTTCGCCGGGATTCACGCGTCCCGTAAAGATAGTCGTGTTATTTGAATTTGAGGCATCATTGTTGCCTGTATTCAATTCCATTTTTTCTCTTTCAGGACCGCCACCCACAAGTAAAAAACTAATATTCTTATCGGTTGATATTGTTTTTTGTATGACTTCAGTCAGGAAATCAACCCCATGCCACGGATAAAAGCTTCCACAAAAACCGACGACCACTTTGTTTTCTAATCCATGCTTTTTTCTTATTTCATCTCCACCGCATCCCGGATGAAAAACATTCACATCAACCCCGTTAGGATTGACAAAAACTCTTTCCGGGGAACCGCCGGCACTTATTATATCCTTTTTTAATAATTCAGACACGGTGAAAATTCGACCGGCATGCTTTATGCAAATGTTCTCATACCTGGAGATAAACATCCTCATAACAGCTCCCGTCCCGCCCCATTTTCCGCTCTCATAAGAGAGAACCGCATTCATCTCAAGAGCAAGGGGAATTCCGGTAATCCTTGAAATCAACACGCCGCTCATTGAATATCTTCCGTGTCTTTGATAAATAAATGCGGGCTTTTTCTTTTTCACCAGAGGCAATGCTTTCAGGAAATATATAAAATCGTAAAGAATATCGGAAACGCCGCCTGTAAGGAGATTCTGCAAGGCAGGCTTAATAATTTCATATTCCCCCGATATCCCGGGGATATTTCCCGGAGAAACAACAACAATATCCCATCCCGTCTCCTGAAATGCGCGGATCACTCCCCTTGCGTGGGAAGTGGATCCCCTGTATGGATCCAGAAGATGACGAGACGGCGCCAGATAGACCACTTTCTTGTTGTCCGGGTCGGATTTACAATTGGAATCTCCCTTCACAAGAAGATATATGCCGGCAAGAAATGTGTATATCAACGCGCTAAACTCAATAAACAATGTGAGCAAAACGGCAAACGGAAAAATCAGGGCAAGTGTAAACCCGTCATACCACCTTACATATACGGGTTCGCTTCCCTCTGCTTCAATGATTATCTTTTCCTTTGAAGGTATGAAAAGAAGGAGAAAATAAAGAACTAGCTTCTTGAAATAGTTTAAGGGTGGAGAAATCTGTATGACAGTGATGTCGTGGGGTTTTGATATTTTTTTCCTGCATTCAATCAATACCCCCGGTGAAAACTTGAATTTAATAGATTCTTCGATTGTCGCGCCGGGGAATCTCTCCTGAACAGACCCTTTAATGTCCCCCGGATCTTTCCCCCGGTATAATATATAAATCTTTTTAGATTGTTTTTCTTTTATGTCTTGATTATTCATATCTTTCAAGAAGGATTCTTTTGGTTAAAAGTTGCATTCATAACAAAAGAGTATCTTTTTCAGATTTTACCTGGTTAACCTTCAAACCAAAGAGACCTTTTCCTGTATAAAATATATTGAGTTGAAAACAATCATGAAATATAACGCATTCATAACGGCAGGCGGGCTAATATCCGGCAAGTTCGCACAAATGACCGGCACGGAAATAAAAGCCCTGATAAAAATTGACGGAAAATCCCTCTTGCAAAGAGCGGTGTATGCTCTTCGGGAGAGCGGAGTTATCAGCAGGATTGCCCTTGTGGCGCCGGAGGAAATGAGGGGTACGCCGGAAGTCAGGGGCGTTGACGACTTTATCCCCGCCGATAAGTCAGGCGTCGAGAATATCCTGAGGGGCTTGAGGAATTTCAAGGACGATAAACACGTGGTTCTGTGCACGTCCGATTTGCCGTTTATAAACGCAAACGCAGTAAAAGATTTCATCGAAAGGTGTCCTGAAGACGCCGCTGTATGCTATCCCATATTTGAAAGAGATGAGATAAATCCCTCAATACGCCCCGGCGTCCCGTCATATATAAAGCTCAGGGACGGCCATTTCACCGGCGGCTCAATATTCAGGCTCGACACGGCGGTTTGCCTCCTGGGAATCGATGAAATCGGAAAATCGTTCAGGAAGCGAAAAAGCGCTTTAGGGATGGCATCCTTACTTGGCTGGAGATTTGTGCTCGAACTTCTTCTTGGAAGGGCGAAACTGGAAAGCTTGATTAAAAGAGCGGGGGAGATAATCGGAGGAAAATGCGTCGCAGTGAGGGGTTGTGATCCTGTGATTACAATGGATATTGACGATGAGAAATCATATCTTTTTTCGCTTGAACTGTCTAAATCTCGTCAAATATAGCAATTCCGGTTTTTCTGTCAATAAATAACTTCTTATGCCCGTCCCCGAAACTTACCTTTTCAAATATAACTTCTTTCTTTCCCTTTTTCTCTCCATTTCCCGATTTTGCGCCGTCATTTTTCTTTCTGTCCTTTTTTTTGTAACTCTCCGCATTCATCTCTTCCCCTTCTTCCGCCGCCGGGGTAAACGCAAAAGTACCCCCGGAAAGGGACAGGTCATTTTTCGCCCCTTTATCACTAAATGACATATATGCGTCCTGGGGATCCAGCAGCATGGGCTTCTTGCCAAGGGCGACAGACTTCGTTTCGCTTGCCGTAGGCCTGCCATATAACGAACCGCCTACCTTGGTAGAAAGCTGACGAATATTTTGTGAGTCGGGTATTGGAGACATATAGATCTTCCTTTATAAAATTCCTTATACATTGTCAGTATAAGCTGTTGTGGTGTTATAGTCAACAGGGAATAACAATATTTGGATAAATATTTCTCCGGAAACCCTGGTGATCAATGGATGAGCGAACATTGCCGATCTTCAACCCGCTTCTTTGTCATGTTAAATATTTGTTACAAATGTTAGAATTTCTGTAATTATTCACCTCCCTGGAATGCTTGTCGTTCAAAAATGAGGAATTTAAATTAAACCGCAAAGAAGCAAAGAACGCAAAGAAAAATATTTTAAACTCTGTGGTCTTTGCGGTGATAAAATATCTATCTATACGGAACAACCTCAGCTTCCGGGAAATAGTGTAACAATATCTTTCGAAAATCATATCCTCTCTTCGCCAGCTTCATCGCACCCCATTGACACATGCCCAGTCCATGCCCCAATCCCCTGCCCCCAAATTCAATGAGCTCCCCCTTATGATTTACGCTGAGAAGTGTTGATTTTATCTTCCCCCATCCGATATGCGATCCCATCATCTGCCAGAAGTCATACCCGCTTATCTTATAAATTCTACCTTCTCCTGCTATCTTCAGGCTCACGACTCTTCCGGCCTTGTCTTTCTTGACAATCGAAACTTTTTTTATGGACTTTATCGAATTGAACTCCGGTTCTTTCCTGAGAATATTCAGGAGATTATTCTTCTTTATTTTGTATTTCCAGTAGAAATGGGGAGAGTCGGCACATAAATATTTCTTATCTCCCTTTAGCCTGTCTTTCACGCCGATTACACCAAATATATCCCTCCCGAATACATCCACAGGATCGGAGGTCCTCCCTCCACAGGTGCTGTGGTACAAGCTTTCTATTAACCTTCCGTTTTTTGCCAGGACAAGCCCCCTTGTGTCCATTGCGGTGTGGTAATAAGGCGAGCTTTTTGGGACAAATCCCCTGTAGAACTGGCAATGTGTGGCGTCGCAATAATCATAACCCTCTCCGGCGTGCCTCTCCCTGTTTTTAATCGCATAAGACCGCGCAGCAACCGCCTGTGCCCTGAGAGCCTCCCCTCTGCCCCGCGGCAGCTCACCCCGGACAACCCCGGCAATGTATTCCTCGAAAGGTACTGTCGTTGTAACAACCAACTGCTTTGCCGTGTTCCTTATGAAAACGGGGGATCTGTATAACCTTGGATCTCCGCCGGAGTATGATATGTTTATGGGATAGCGCGATTCGATTTTCAGGGGCGATATGGATGAGAACCTTTGTCTTTTACCTTTTACCGACAACCGATTTTCCCCGGGAATCATTTTTACGACAAAATAGCTTCCGGTTTTCTTTAAATCGGATGATGATATTGAAAGATTTTCCGAGGATATGGTTAATGATTTTACAACCTTCGCATAAAACAACCTGATGGTAACTTTTTCAGGGATCTGCCGTGAATCGATATAGTTATTCATACAGATTTCCTGCGGTTTGGGTAGGGGCTGGTCTCCCGACCAGCCCGGAAACCAAAAATTGAAACATAATATTTTAGCGGGTCTGAAGACCCGCGCTACGTATTTGAATTTATTCTCTCCGGCATAGCATTCAATGTTATTAGACGACATAAGGACTGTCATTGTTATGGATAAAATAACAATAAACAGAATTTTCGAAAAAACATTCTTCAAATATCCGATTTTCAATATGTCATTTATCATACCAATACAAATCCCCTCATAAAGAACAATTCGCATTTATCCATAACATAACCTCCCATAAAAAGAATTAGGGACAGCTAAGCCGCTGAAGCGGCTTGTTGTATAGCTGCCTCCCCTGAGCCGCTTCAGCGGCTTAACTGGGAGGAAACCCGCTTAGTAATCAGGAGGCGTGGATGAAACACTTTAAAAAAAGGTTTCTCCCCAGGTAACTGGCATGTTGAGTAAAATAAGTTCTTAAAGCACTATTGACAGGAATTATTTGAAAGTGGCATAAACATAGAACCAACTATATAGCCAAGATCCTGAACTGGAGGTCATACATTGAACATACTTGCAATAGACGCCGGGAATACCAATATCGTACTGGGGCTTTTTCGGGAGGGCGAGCTTGTTCATCACTGGAGGATTCACACTGATCGGCAGAAGCTTGTGGATGAATATGCCGACTTGATAGCGTCCCTTCTAAACAAGGTTGATATCAAGCCCATAGACATAAAAAAGGTTGCAATATCTAATGTTGTGCCGTCTTTTCAGAACAAGCTCACGGTGCTTTCGAGAAGGTCGTTTGGTGTGGAGCCGTTCTTTGTTAGCTATAAAAACAAGCTTAACTTCAATATAAAAATTGACAATCCCAAGGAATTGGGTGCGGATATAATCGCCGCAGCCGTTGCCGGAGTTGAGAAATACGGCATACCCTCCATTATCATTGACTTTGGCACAGCAACAACCATAACTGCAATCGACAGGGACGGCGATTTCCTCGGCGGCTCCATAGCCCCCGGGCTGGCGATCTCGTGCGAGGCTTTATATGACAACGCTCCGCACCTGCCCCGCATCAACCTGGTGAATCCCCCGTCGATGATAGGTAAAAACACGGTTACTGCAATGCAATCGGGAATATATCTGGGATATGGTCATCTCGTCCGTGGAATTGTGGGGGAAATGAAGCAGATAATAGGCGATGATGCAAAGGTAATCGCCGCCGGCGGACTTGCCGGTGTATTTGATAAGGGTCACAAGATCGTGGATGTTGTGGATCAGGATATTGTTCTGGAGGGTATTTATATTCTCTACAAGATGAATAGGGATTAAAGATATGGACTTTTTAATGAACGACACAATAGCGGCAATTTCGACTCCTCCCGGTGAGGGTGGGATTGGTATTGTGCGCATAAGCGGAGACGACGTCCTTGAAATAGTAGAAAAAATATTCAGAGGACCGGCTGGTAATAAAGCTAAAGTCGAGCCAAGGAAAGTCCATTATGGCCACATTCTCAACCCGGACACAGATGAAAGGGTTGACGAGGTTCTTCTTACATATATGAAATCCCCCCGATCATATACCACACAGGATGTTGTTGAGATAAACTGCCATGGCGGGCCTGTCATATTAAAAGAGGTTTTGGATCTTGCGGTCTCTTCCGGCGCGAGAATAGCCGAGCCCGGCGAATTTACAAAGCGGGCTTTTTTGGGGGGAAGGATTGATCTTACCCAGGCTGAGGCCGTTATGGATATAATAAGGGCGCGAACCGACGAGTCACGCCGGGTTGCGTTCTCACAGTTAAAGGGTGAGCTGTCATTCAGAATAAACAAGCTGATGGATGATGTTATTGATTTCTTGATTCAACTTGAAGCTAGAATTGATTTTTGTGAGGACGATATTCCATCCCTTGATCCGGGATATAAGATGAAACAGGTGGACTTGGTCCTTGGTGAAGTTAACCGGATATTGAAAAATTTCGAGATGGGCAAGATTTACAGGGAAGGAATAAGGGCCAGTATCGTGGGTCCTTCGAATGCAGGCAAGTCAACGCTTTTAAACACGCTCCTGGGTGAGGAGAGGGCGATTGTCACCAACATCCCCGGAACCACAAGGGACAGGATCGAGGAGACCGTCAACCTCAGAGGTGTCCCTCTTGTTCTGATTGACACCGCCGGGCTGAGGAAAACGGGGGATCCGGTGGAGTCCATTGGGATCGAGAAGACAATGGAGTCGATAAAAGATGCGGATTTTGTTCTGTTGGTTCTCGACGCCTCACAGGAAAAAATGGGGGAGTTGACGGGGATAATGGATTTCCTGGACCCCAAAAAGACACTTGTAATAATGAACAAGACAGACCTGGGTTGTAACTATAAGAGGCAATTTCTACTCGGATATCTATCTCATGAAAGGATCGTGGAGGTATCCCTGTTGGAAAAACAGGGGATAGAGCAGATGGAAGAAAGAATTCTATCCTTTGTGTTCGGTGGGAATATTGGATCACCCGCCGATGTTATCCTTTCAAACGCCCGGCATAAGGATGCACTTCGCCGCACTTCAGGTTTTTTACAGGAAGCAAGAAAATCAATAGAAAGCGGCATGTCCGATGACTTCATCACGATTGATCTCCAGGGAGCGCTGGACTCACTGGGAGAGATTGTGGGCAAGGTTTCGGTAGATAGTCTGCTCGACAGGATTTTTTCGAATTTCTGTATCGGAAAATAAAAAGAGCCCGGCAAAACCGGACTCCCTTTTTGTTGCAGCTTTTATAAAGACCGGCCATCGAGTTCTTCCAACCCTTTTTGCCACAACCAATATATCTGTAATAACATAATTGATCACTCTCCTTTTTAGAGATTCCCTTCATTGATCCATGATCTGTCGATCCGCCATAATCGGGTATAAGGAAATAAAAGTATGAATTGATTAAAGATATGATTAAACAGCGGGTTTAATGTAATGAAGGGTTAAAATGATTATAAACAGGGGATAGTTATGATGCCGTCAGGAAGCCGCCTCCCCGGGGCTTCTTCCGTGTATTTTATTGTGAATAATCGGATTAAATCGGATTTATCATTGTTGTACCGGCTCCCCTTTAAATTCCCAACAGCCTGGTTTCGAAAAAAATATGTTTGTTTATTTTGGGGGATTATACTACTTCAGGATCGGGTTGTCAAGTACATTGTAATAAAATTCATAATGTTTTCATGGAACCTTTATTTTATAGGTCTCCGGTATGAAGGATGTAATGCCCTCAGAAAGAAATTAGTATTATATTGATTTAACGATAATACCATCGGGGGTTGGAATATGCTTACAAAGCTAAATATAAAAAACCTGAAGAGATTTGATGATGTTGAAATTGATCTTGGGCAAAGGGTTGTTTTTATCGGGCCAAACAATTCCGGTAAGACAACGGCATTACAGGCGCTTGCCCTCTGGGATATAGGCTTGAGAAAATGGAATGAGAAACAAAAAAGCGGATCCGGCAGAAGGCGCGGGGTTTCCATTAACCGCAAGGATCTTATAACTTTACCCGTTCCAAGCGCGAAATTCCTCTGGAGGGATCTTCATGTAAGACGCAGCACGGGAAAGCAGAAAACCGGCAACATAAGGATTGATATAACCCTGGAGGGAATAACCGGAGGTAAATCCTGGAAATGTGGGTTTGAATTCGATTATGCAAACGAGGAATCGTTATACTGCAGACCCCTGAGATTGTCGGAAGAAAAAAATTCAAAAAGGATGAAGGTTCCACGCAAGGCATCCGGAATTAAAATTGCTTTCTTACCCCCCATGTCCGGGCTTGCCACAGAAGAACCAAAATGGGAGCCTGGAAGAATCGGTGTTTTAATCGGAGAAGGTCAGACTGCGCAGGTTCTGAGAAATACATGCTATCAACTCTATGAATTTTCTGAAAATGACAAATGGAATGAGCTTGTAAACAATATTTATTCTCTATTCGGAGAGACTATATTGCCGCCGGAATACATAGTTGAGCGCGGGGAAATAATCATGGAATACAAAACTCATGAAGGAGTCCAGCTTGGAATATCTTCTTCGGGTAAGGGGCTTCAACAAACATTGATGTTGCTGGCATATCTTTACCTGAACCCGGGAGCCGTTCTTCTACTTGACGAGCCTGACGCCCATCTGGAAATTTTGAGGCAAAGACAGGTTTACAGTCTAATATCAAATATTGCCCAAAAACAGGGTTCACAGGTTATCGCGGCAAGCCACAGCGAGGTAATTCTGAACGAAGCCGCCGGTAAAGATACGGTAATAGCATTTATCGGAAAACCCCATCGTATTGACAACAGGGGAAGTCAGTTATTGAAATCATTGAGGGAAATAGGCTTCGATCAATACATTCAGGCCGAGCAAAAGGGATGGGTACTATACCTGGAAGGCTCAACGGATCTTGAAATATTAAAAACATTTGCCCGGAAATTAAATCACCCGGCGGCTGGAATTCTCGATTCCGCTTTTGTTTATTATGTCCAGCAACCCAAAAAAGCAAGAGAGCATTTCTATGGACTGAAGGAAGCTTATCACAAACTGAGAGGAATCGCAATTTTCGACAGAACGGACAGGGAGCTTCGGCGGGAAGAAGATCTGAACGAAATGATGTGGAGTAAAAGGGAGATTGAGAATTACGTTTGCATGGAAGAAGTTCTTATAGAATACGCCACAAATCAATCCCTGGAGCTATTCAATTGGAAAGAACCTGATATTATGAAAGAGACTATCAAAGAGATATCATCGGCACTGAAAACGCTGGGAAAGCCCGGACCCTGGTCACCTGACATAAAAGCTTCGGACGACTTCCTGGATCCTCTGTTCACGAAATATTTTTCAAAACTCGGCTTACCGAACCTGATGATGAAAAGCTCTTATTACGTACTTGCCGAATTGGTTCCCAAAAAGAAAATTGATCCTGAAGTGATTAAAAAGCTTGACGCTGTTGTAAGGGTGGCAAAATAATCTTTACTTAAAACGGAGAATTATGATACAATGAAATAACCTGGAGCATTTATGGTACTATTTATAAAGAAGCCCTTCAAAGGGGGGAATAGGTATGCCCAAATCAGGCAATAAGCTGGGTTATGATGAATACTTTGCCAGAGATAGTGTTCCCGGGGCAAAGAAGAAAAGAAAAAAAACAAAGTATAAAAAATCGTTTGTTGTTATTCCTGTTATTCTTATTATAATTGCCCTCATAGGCTTCTTTGGGCACAAGACAATAGGACGCCTGGCAGGGCTGGCAGGAAAACAGAAGAAACCGATTACATCGCTTTTTGTTGACGGCGAAGTAAGTATTTACCGGGCAACACCGGGGCAATGGCTCAGGACAAAGAAGCAATTTAATCTCAATTGGAAAGATAGACTCGTCACGGCCGGAGCTCCCAGGACGGTATTAAAATTCGAGGGAGATAATAATATTCGGGTGGCTCCTCTTTCCGATATAGCATATAAGATATATGAAAAAGGCATGTACAAGATCAAGCTTGAACAAGGCAGGGTCTATCTGGAGACTTTTAACGACAATTATTGTGTCCAGACAAAACTCGGAGATATGTTTATCAAGCAGGGTAAGGTTCTTGTAAAATATACCAGAAATGGAAAAATGGTTATAATGTGTTTTGCCGGGCCTGTCCAGATAGGCTCCAGGAAAAAGGGTGGAGGGGACTGTGTTTTAAGAGCGGGGGAAAAGGTTTTCATAGATCGTAAATATAAAATTTCCTCAAAATCGATGTTCAAAACGAATAAGCTTGATCCCTGGATAAAATGGAATCTCTCATTTTCCGGTAAAGGTAAAAGAGTTGGAGAAGAACTTCCCCCATATCATTTCGCGGCAAAAGAGAAGGATATCGAACTTGTATTTAAAAACGCGCAGGACGATATAATTCACTTGAAAGGTAAAAAATCCGAATTGCCCGAAGTATCAGAAGGCGGCGGTTCTTATCCCAGGATAGAGACAAAATTGGGAAGTAAATCATTTCCAAAGAAAAATAAGAAAAATAAGAAAAAATTCAAAGTAAGATTTAAAATTGATTCTTCTATGCCGAGATTACCTTCTTCAGGAGGCTCTGTGACGGGGAGTGGCAAAACTACAAAAAAACAAGCAGGCACAAGCTCAGGTTCAAGTGATTCTAAAGGATTCAAGCATAGAAGTAGCGGGGAATCCATCAGTAATGAAGACATGGACAGAAAACACAAAGGTGCGCACTTTCACCTGGATAACGAGAGGCGTCAAAAACGCAATCCCGTCAAAGTTCCCGGCATTGATGTGAACGCTCCTCCTATCGGGCCGGCGGAGCACCCGGGAAGAAGCAGTTACTGAGTGTAAGCTAATAATTGCATTCGACTGTAGGAGAGGCTTCCAGCCTCGATTTCATACCATTCCCAGGCTGGCCGGGAGACCAGCCTCCACTCAAATCCCGGGGTGGTCTGAATAAATATTTCCGATTACCCCCTGTTTTTACCGTTAAATGGAAACTTTGCAGGAGTTTTTTGGGTTTATGCAAATGTGATTAGCGAAAAGGAAAGGGAGTCAGCAACATGAAAAAAATATTATTCCTCAGCACGGGTGATTCTTGTAGAAGCCTGATGGCAAAAGAGCTTGTGAATCATATATATAGAACAAAATTTGTGGCGGAATCGGCGGCGGTGGATAAAGTCAACGTTAACGACAAACTTTACGAGGTTATGGGAGAAATCGGCATAGATATTAACGATGATAAAACATATTTGCCGGAAGATTTCGAAAACGAGGATTTTGATTATGTCATAACACTTTGTGATGAATCCAGGGAAAATTGCCCGATTTACTGGACGAAAGGGGAGGCGAAATACAAGCATATGGAAATAGCCGACCCCCGTATAGGTGCAACTTCTGATGATGAATTGTTGAAATCGTTCAGAGAAACAAGAGATAAACTGGAAGAGCATTTGATGAGTTTCTTCGATAAGGAAATCAGGAATATTACCTTTTAGGAAATGATGAAATCAGGAAAACGGAGGCCGCCTCCCGCCTCTCGTTTCTCGCCTCCATTCACCACAGAGGATAACCGGAAAAAAAATCTTAATATCTCCGGATGGAAGTGGAAAATAGGAAATAAGGAAGATGGAATAAGGATAATGGATCCATTTTCCAATTTCTTTTTTCTTTTATCCTTTTGCAGGACAAACCAGGAATTATTGATCGGGAAAGGATGAAACAAAATAAATGGCATCAGGAATGGGAATTTTCAAGCTATTGCCAAAGACTAACTGCAGGGATTGCGGCTCACCCTCCTGCCTTGCATTTGCAATGAAAGTGGCGGCCGGAAAAGTCGAATACGAAAAATGCCCCCACATATCCACCGAATCCCAAAAAAAACTTGAAGAGCTTATGGAGCCTCCCCTGCGAAATGTGATGATAAAAAGGGGGAATAAAATAATAAGCCTTGGTGGAGAAAAAGTCCTGTTTCGACATGACGAATCGTTCTATAGCCCCACTGCCCTTGCCGTTTTGTATAAAGGCGACAACTCCGGGGATAATATGAGGAAATGGACGGGACAACTCGAAAACCTCACTTTCGAAAGAGCCGGGGAGAAACTTGCTCCCGATATGATCGCATTTGAAGATAATGGATGTGAAATCGGAGAGACATCCCGGTTAATTCAAAGCTTGTTTGAATTAACGGAACTGCCTCTAATTATAAAGACAGGAAGAGAAAAGCTCATAGAAAGCCTGCTTGACATCAATCCATTCCCTGCAAATGTTGTTTATCTCACATTGAATAATCCCGACAATATTTTATCCCGGTTGTCCGGGAAAAATATAACGGCAGCATTGCCCGTTCATGATATCGACGACGCAAGGAATGTGGGCGACTATCTGTTAAAGCGGGGTATAAAGAATGCAGTTTTTGCCGTGGAAGCGG
Organism: Vulcanimicrobiota bacterium; assembly: GCA_021107945.1. GTDB lineage: Bacteria > Vulcanimicrobiota > JAJTBE01 > JAJTBE01 > JAJTBE01 > JAIORV01. The sequence goes on from JAIORV010000157.1 coordinate 60,010, forward strand.
ATTCCCCGGCGGATCAGCTTGACCTTCTCACATCCCTGCGAAGATGCGCACTTGTTTCAAGGGAGAGGAGACTGGGTTTCCCTACACTTGTATGGCGAACATTGGAGGATGAAAATCCTGCCTCCGTATGCACGGCCATAATAAAATACGGGTCTATGGCTATTGTATCCACAACTGATCCTGATGTTGTCCTCCCATATCTCACTCTTCGCCATAATATTTTCACCGACCCCCGCAGGCCTGTCCAGGTTGAAGCAAAATTAAATAAATTTGGGGATGTTACAACCGATTCTCCCGTTTTTATCACTACAAATTTCTCGCTCACATATTTCACTGTCGCTCAAGAAATTGAAGCATCCCGGGTCCCTTCTTACCTGCTTATTGTGGACACCGACGGAACATCGGTTTTGACGGCATGGGCGGCGGATCGATTTAACAGCGGCAGGATCCTGGAAATGCTAAAAAGTGAAAAAGTGGAAGATCTTATATCTCACAGGGAAATCATTATTCCGGGATATGTCGCTTCCCTGAAAGAGGAAATAGAGCAATCTTCATCCTGGGAAGTAACTGTGGGGCCACGGGAAGCCGCCGGGATACCGGGTTTCCTGAGCAGAAAAATCAAAGAGAAAAGAAAAGTATAATTCCGGAGTTATTATATGTTGAAAGATAAAAGAAAACCCGACAGCTCACAGGAGAACTTCAATATAACCTTTCTCCCCGACAATGTGAAGATCAATATCTCCGGGGATGAGAATCTCCTGGAGGCCTCACGAAAAGTAAATATTCCTCTTGTCGTGGATTGTGGCGGCGTCGGGGCGTGTGGAAAATGCAGGCTGAAGTTAGTTGAAGGGGAGATCGAGTCCGGGGGAAGTTTCATTCTGACTGAAAGGGAAATCAGCCGGGGATTTATCCTTGCCTGTTCTTCTTACCCAAAAACCGACCTGGTTGTGGAGGTTCCCGAATCAAGCATGTCTGTGGAATTGACAATCAGCGGGGATATTGTCCGGAATCTGACCGGAAAGGATATGCCTTATGAATATTCACCCCTTGCTGAGAAAGTCGTCATCAGTTGTAACGGAAACGAAGATGAAACGATAAGCCATCTTGACAGGCTTTTTATGGTCATGAAGGAGAAGACGGGGTTAAGAGAATTTGATATCTCTTATGAGTTGATCAAGAAATTGCCGTTACTCCTGAAAAAAAAATCCTGTGAGCTATCCGTTACATTCTCAAGGCTTTATTCTCCCCCACGCATTCTGTCATTGGAAAAGAAAGACAAGGTCAAAGAATGCTATGGAATAGCTCTTGATATAGGCACTACATCAATTGAGGGTATCCTGGTTGATATGAAGTCCGGCAATATGCTCAATTCCACCTCCCACCTGAATTTACAGATGAAATACGGAGCGGATATTGCCTCCCGGCTGAATTTCGCGTCCAGGAATAACGGACTTATGATACTCAGCGATTTGATTCTTGATAAGGTCAATGAAATTTTGCTTGAGTTAGTCCTGGAGAGTAATGTCGATAAGGATAACGTTTACTCAATTGTCATCTCGGGCAATACGATCATGATTCATTTCCTGCTGGGACTCGACATTTCAGACATAAGAAAGGATCCCCATATTCCGTCGGCTCTTGTCTTCCCACCGTTTTTGGCACGAGAATTGAGTTTTTATGCCAATCCGGAGGCAATGGTTTTGATTGCGCCGGGAGTGGGGAGTTATGTGGGAGGAGATTTAATATTTTCCATCCTGGCGACAGGCCTGCCTGACGAGAATTTCGTACTTGTCGATATCGGCACGAACGGCGAAGTTGCAACGGCAATTGACGGATTGTATTCATGTTCATCAACCTCGGCGGGTTCCGCTTTCGAGGGTGGAGGCATCAAGCACGGAATGAGAGCGACTCCCGGAGCGATTAACAGGATTTCTTGCAGCGAGGACAGCGGGGATTTCACGTTGATGACGATAGGAAACAAACCCCCAAAGGGTATCTGTGGAACAGGATTGATTGACCTCCTTGCAAATCTTCTGATAATGGGATTTATTGACAAGAAGGGCAAATTCAGGGAACGACACGGAATATCCAGGATGAGAAACGTCGGTGAACAGGAAGAATTTATACTTGCCCTCTCCGACGCAGATGAAGATATTATCACAATTACAGGACAGGATATTGATTACCTGATTCGTTCAAAAGGCGCCATTTATACAGGTGTGGATTTTCTGTTAAAAAAGAACGAAATCAGTATTGATGAAATAGATAGATTTTATGTCGCCGGTGCGATGGGTGGATCGATTAATATAGAAAACGGCATAGCAATAGGCCTGTTCCCGGAGATTGACATTGACCGCTTCACATACCTGGGAAACGGCTCGCTTCATGGGGGTAGGATGGCGCTTCTCTCCCTGGAAGCATGGAAAAAATCCCTGGAAATTGCACGATCCGCCGCTTGTTTTGAGCTCAACAACGAGCCCGGGTATATGGAAGCATATACCGCTTCATTGTTCTTACCCCATACAAACTTGAATCTTTTTCCCGGCGTGGTCAAGAAAATTGATAAGAATGAAAGGGAATTTTGAATTTCCGTAAAAAACGTAATTAGCTATCTTAGCTTGTTACTATTCACCGCGGAAATCGCAGGGATGAAAACAGGAGAAAGACTCAATAAAAAAACGGAAAGTATTATCAGCGCGGCGACAGTGCCCACCGGGCATTGGGACCGGGGCTTCCCGAATCCACTTGTGAAGCTTGTGATGATAGAAAATGAAGTTATTGTTGAGATAAAGTCAGTGTGAAATAATTCTGAGGTATGTAAAACTCGTTCTTGCCAAGGTTTATTCAGGAAATATAGAGATCGTGTTTCGCTCAGGATGACATGGTGGTGGGATCTGAATAGTAACCATTAACTTACAATGGAGAGAAAGATGAAAATACCGGAACCAACAATAGAGAGACTCCCGGTTTATTATCAGTGTCTTTATAGGCTGAAGGAAAATAACGTTGTCATTGTATCATCTGAGGAAATCTCATCACGTGTCGGCGTAAAAGCTTCTCAGTTCAGGAAAGACCTTTCATATTTTGGGGAATTCGGCATACAGGGACTGGGATACCCCGTAACACATCTCATGGAGAGAATTGCATCAATTATGCAATTTGACACGGAGCATAAAGTGGCAATATGTGGAGCGGGACACCTGGGATACGCGCTGGCAAGATTCCCGGGGTTTGCAAAATGGGGATTCAAGATCAGTCATGTTTTTGACAAGGATCCCGCCATTATAGGGAAGAAAATCGGAGATGTGGTTGTTGAGGATATCAATCTATTGCCTTATGACCTGAAAGTGCCTATGGGCATTCTCACAGTCCCTGCAAGCGTGGCAAAGGAAACGGCAAGCTTATTGATCAAGTCGGAAGTCAATGCAATACTGAACTTCACCGGTGTCAAACTCGATATTCCCGAATCTGTTGTTGTCAGGAATGTGGATATTTCCCATGAACTCGCCGTACTCAATTTCCATCTTATGGGCAAACCTCAATAACAGGTACTTTAATCAAATTTACTTGTTAAAGACGAAAGTTCCCGAATCTGTTTCCAATCCGTTTTCATAGATATAATAAATTCCACTCATCGAGGAGCCGGATCCGCTTCCGCTGAATTCCATATGATCATTTCCATAAGTAGCCGTGAAGCTTACCGTATTGGGCATATAGGTTCCCGACACAGTGCCGGTCTGACCCTCAAAAGCCTGGTATCCCTGCGTAACTATAGACCCCGAAAGCGTATAAGTACCGTCACCGGCATCAGACTGACTCAATTCCAGGGGATCCACCATTCCTGAATTGCCTCCGGGTTGATTGCTTGCCCAGGTTCCACTCCAGGTTCCTGACAGATCATTACCCGTTGTTCCCGTCGGCATTGGAGGAATGTCCGGTGAGGGCATACTGTCGCCCGTTGAGCACCCTAACAGGTATAATGTACAACCAAACACGGCAATAATAATCAATACTGCAAAAATTGTTTTTTTCATTGACATCTTCCTTTCTACTTTCTATCAATTTAAATACTTGAATTCGTTATTTGTTTCGCTGCTTATAAAATAGATCCTTGATTTTATTGTTTCATTCTATTCAGACATCTTTTGCCGCCAATGCCTGGCGATACTTCTCGGCGTCCATATTCAATATTGTCTCGATTTCATCGGGTGGAAGGGACCTGATGCTGCCACGTCCGGAAATCAATGTCCTGACAAGAATATTCGCCAGGAAATTTTCCTCCATAGTGTCGATTGTTTTATATGAAGGACCGACAAAGACAACCCCATAACCTTCGACTGCTATAATAAACCTGCCGGGCAAAGGACCCGGTCGCGTGGAAATCCATTTCTCCGAGCTATTTGATATCTCCGCGGGCAATACTTTTCCGCTGTAATATACAACATCATCGGGAACAAGAGGACCTGATTCAAGAAGCATCTCAACATCCAGGGCGGCATCCAGTAGTGTTGAATATTTCGTTGCGCGGGCAAAATAAGAAATTTGCTTGAAATGCTCCTGTAACGACTTCTCCATTTCACCTGCCCATTTGACCAATTTATCAGGTGGTCCGGTGCACAAAAGGGCGTCGGAGTGAAGCTCGCCGAAGAATCGTTTCCCCGCATCCACGAATTTCCCCGTGGACGATATTACCTTATCCGCCGAATCTCCACAGGCAATAAACCCATGGTTTCTGAGGATAATATCGGGCGGGAGATGCCCGTTTAACTCGGAATAACCCCTGCATACCCTGTCAACCTCTACGGAAAGCTCGAAACCGGGCGGTTTGTATTTAACCCATACCATTTCCTGGTTCATAACTTCCATAATTGCCAATTCTCCGTCTTCCATACAGGCGAACGCATTTACATAAACAGGATTGGTGTGTAATACAACGCGGGGGAGGACGGCATGGAACCCGGTTTCCATAGAAGGCCTGAGAGTTGAATCGCCGATTACCGACAATTTGAGACCCCCTGAAAATTCCTTATGATTCATCTTTTTCGAATGCATCAGTGAAACGAGGGATCTCAGATCCGTTACTACATACCCTTTTTCATCGGTAACTTCCGAGAGGCGAAATCCGGAAGCTTTAATCCACATTTTCCTCTTATCTCTCGATTTTACAGAGGCATTGCCGCCGCCGCCCTGAACGAGAAGAATATCACTTCCGGCATACTGTGAAATTTTTACCAGCTCTTTTATCTCAACGGACTCTTTCATTTTCAAGAACCTCCCTTAAATCAAACCAGTCATTAACAATAATATCAGTCCAATTATCTAACAAATTGAGTTATACAACTCAATATATTTATCAACCACAACATTTCCGTCAAATATTCCCCGGACTTTCTCTGAGGCGGATTCTCCCAGTTTCCGGGCAAGCTCAGGTTCTTTTATCAGCTTGATAATATAACCGGCAAATTCTTCAGGATCATTATATTTCGCCAGGAACCCCGTCTTTCCATGTTCGATAAACTCAGGTATTCCGCCTATCGCCCCGGCTACGACTCCCCGTTTGTAAGCCATCGCTTCAACCATTGTAAGGGGAGACATGTTGGGCCATTGTTCGGCGATAACAACGGCATTAGCTCTGGTCATGTAATCTCTTACCTCCGGATATGGTCGTCTTCCTTTGAATTCAACCCTGTCCCGGAGATTCGATTCATTTACAACCGACTTTATTTTGTTTTCATATTCCTCGTTGTCCGCCGCTCCGAATACGACAAGCTTGGCGCCGGGGATCTCATCGGCAATTTTTTTGAAAGCCTCCACCACAATATCGATCCCCTTGCGGGGTTGAATCCATCCCACGAAAAGAACGAGACCGGGATCAAGCTTGTATTCATCGCTTCCGTATTTGTTAACCTCGTTAAAATCAAATGTCAGGTTTATTACTTTAATTTTGCCTTCATCAAACCCGGCATTAACCATCAATTCCCTGGAGTTGTTCGAGAGAACGGTGATGCAGTCTATATTCCCGAGAACTTTGTTGAAAACAAACTTTCTCTTTGCCATCAGGAGTTTTTTCAGACTCTTCATCTTTTTATGCCCCACGCATTCGATGCATCGATCCTGTTTCCCGTCGCAAACAACACCCCTGCTGTCGTCGTATAGGGTTTCCTTGATGCATATATATTTATAATCGTAAATGGTAAGAACAGTTGGAATCTTCAGCTTCATAGCTTCATCGACAATCTTGAGCGACATCGGCATGAAATTATGAAAATGCACAACGTCAGGCCTTTCTTTTTTAAGCAATTCACTAAAATTTGATGCGGCGATATAATCAGGAAGAAGCCCAAAATAGCTCATCTGATCGTAGAGGTACGGCACCCTGCCAATAATTGTCTCTTTTACCGTCTTTGTGGGGAAAATATTGGGCGGAATCTCTTTCTCAGACTCGAACTTGCAGGTAAAATATATTATGTCCTCTCCCTTTTTTTCAAGAAGACTGCCGATCCTCCAGGCTTCTCTTTCTGCGCCTCCCCAAACCTTGTGAAAATCTGGCAAATATGCGGATACCATACATATTTTCATTGTTTATCTCCTTCCTGATTTAAATTTGGACATAGTATGTTATGGTTCCTTTTTGCAGCTTCCAGTTATTAACCCGGATAATGCTTTTAAATTCAACGCAGAGGACGCGGAGGGCGCAGAGATTTGATTGTGTACGAGGGTTCACTGCCAATTAATCGCATCAATTTTCAGGCATTCTTCGATATAATTTTATATTGGAGAAATGGACTCTTTCATTGATAAAAAGCTACAATACGGTAATCATAAGATTCCAAATGCATTTTTAGGGATTAAGGACATTATTTTCACCGCAAAGACCATGAAGGACAGAACTGAATAGATAAAAAGTTTACATAATATTAATGCATGGTTTTTCAGATTTGCTCTTATAGGTGCTATTAGGTGCTATAATGAAGAATAACATTCTGGAGTAATAGCTATGAAAAGTACGGGGGACAAATTGAATACTACAAACAGAAAAAGCCTCTTATATAAGAGTAAAATTGATTCCGGATGCTGGACAATTAACCACATTGTAGGATGTATGCATGGATGCAGGTTTCCCTGTTATGCGTATTTGATGTCAAAGCGTTTTGGGAGGGTGAAATCATACAATGAATGGATAAAGCCTGAAATTGTCGAAAATTCGAGAGAATTACTGGAAAAAGAATTAAAAAAATTAGCTGATAAATTGGATGGAGTTCATTTAAGTTTCATGACCGACCCTTTTATGTATGACCATAAAAATGGAAAAATTGTTGAGGAAATAAAGATTTTAACACTGGATCTTATTAAAATGATAAATGACTATGGGGTTCCGGTTACAACCCTGAGCAAGGGACTATATCCGTCGGAGGTTGAAAATTTATCCAAAGATAATCAATACGGAATCACGCTTGTTTCACTTGACGCCAGGTTTAAAAACAGGTTCGAGCCGTATGCATCGCCATATCGGGAAAGGATAGAATCACTAAAAAATCTCAGCGGGAAAGGTCATAGAACCTGGGTCAGCATTGAACCATATCCCACCCCTAATCTGGATCCGACAGCAGAGAATATAGGAGATTTGCTCAGGGAAATACAATTTGTTGACAAGATATTCTTCGGTAGAATCAACTATAACAGAGAGTCAAAATATTTCAAAGATGATATAAATTTTTACAAAAAAACAGCATCAACAGTAAAAGAGTTTTGTAATTCAAGGGGAATAATATTACATATTAAAGAAGGGATGCCTTTACACGAGAAATTGGAAACCAAATTTTTCAGGTTGTAAATGCTTGATGAAATCAATTATTAAATTTTATCGCAGGGCATTAAAAGCGAGGATATTTGGGAGGATCTGGATGTGAGTTTGCAAATAAATATTCATAGGGAAAAGATAGTTAAATTCTGTCGAAGCCATCATATCCGAAAGATGGCATTTTTTGGTTCGGTATTACGAGACGATTATAATTCCGATAGCGACGTGGATGTACTTGTGGAGTTCGAGCAAGATGTACGGATAGGCCTCTCGTTTTTTTCCATAGAGCGTGAATTGTCGGATCTTATCGGCCGTAAAGTGGATCTAAACACCCCGGGCTTTCTCAGCAAATATTATCGCGATGAGGTAATCAGCAAAGCGGAGGTATTATATGAGGATGCATGACGATAAGGTAAGCATACAGCAAATGTTGGAATATGCATGGGGTAAAACACAAAAATGTACCACCCGGATCCCCAAACAAGCCATAAATCTATGCTACAATGTAGATATGTAAAAAAGCATCATCAGGGAGTTTTGTCATGAAGAAGAAAATCATTGCCGTTATACTCATGCTCGTCCTGTTTGTGGGAACTTTTTCCGTCCTTGCCCAATCACTGGAAGAACAGCTTCAGATGCAGGACAGGATGATATATACCCAGTTCACGACTTACTACCCTCGTGACAACAGATATAATACATTCTTTGGCGAGATTGCCACAAATCTTAATTCCACAATCGTGGATGTATTCGGACAGGATAAAGATATAATATTCTACGTATGTCCCAGTCATTTCGGCTTCAACGCGATGTCTTTCTACAGGGTGATAATATTTGACTCACTTCTGTTAGACAGCTTGCGTCATCTGGCAATGGCCAGGGCTTATTACGGGGATCTTGACAATGAATACATTGATGAGCTTGCACAAAGTGTAGGCACCATCAGCAGAAAACACCAGAGTCGGGATTTCAGCGGCATAAATTTCCGGGATCAGAATAATCCGTTCGGACTTCCTCCCGTCGGACAGTTGACTCCACAACAGTCGGCGAAAGCGCAGGAGTTGTTCAAGGGGATGCTGGCGTCCTGGATGTGTCATGAGGGAAGCCATTGTATGCTGGATCATGTAAAAGTTCGCATGCAAGAGGTTCAGAATATGCAGAAGAAATTCCACTACCAGGGAAATCGCAAGCAATTTGCAAACTCCCTCAATGCCTATGCATATGCTAAAATAAACCAGAAGCTTGAAAAGGAAGCGGATGTCATGGCTACAAGGTGGCTGATTGAATCGGGATACTCTATCGAGGGATTTATATTATGGCTGAAATTCGGAGAGAAGCTTGAGAAGGCGATGGGAGTTAATAACGCATACCTCCGGACACATCCCAAATGTTCCGAGAGAATACGGTATATAAAACAGGCGGCGAAAGAGTATAAAAAATAACCTGATCAGGATGTGATAGAATGCGATGTCCCAATTGTGGCTATAGAAACCAGGAAGATCACAGGTTCTGTGTTGCATGTGGATATGAGCTTTCAGGAGAGATAAAAAACATACAACCTCCGCAGTTTCCCGATGAACCGGTGCCGCCTCCACCATCACCGATCCCGCCACCGCCTCCTCCTCCTCCTCCTGCACAACCGGCTCTTCTGGACGAACCCCTTCCGTTTACCTCGCTCAGGGACGGAAAGTATGAAATATCGGGTATTATTGCAATCGGAAGTATGGGCAGGATATTCCTTGGAATGGATACACAGATGGATTCTCCCGTTACAATAAAAGAATGCACTTCTCAATTTATGACAGGGCGGGATAAAATGCTGCTTGAGAGGCAATTCAGGGAGGAAGTCAAGATTTATTGCCGACTCAAACATCAAAATATTCCACGGGCAATTGAGTTTTTTCTTGAAAATGACTCCATGTTTCTGGTAACGGAATATATCGAGGGGAACAACCTGGATGATATAGCAGGAGCGAAACCGGATTGCATGATCTCCATAGAGGAATGTGCAAGGTGGATGTCGGCTGTTCTTGAAATACTGAAATACCTGCATTCACAGGTGCCGCCGGTAATACACAAGGACATAACGCCGGAAAATATAAAGATTGCACCGTCCGGCGAGATATATCTGGTTGATTTTGGCATTTCCCAGTCTGTAACGGCGGGGCAGGGAGAAGCGACCGCAAAAGAGGGGTTCGCTTCCCCGGAGCATTATACCGGCAAGTTTTCACCGGAATCGGATCTGTTCAGCCTGGGAGCGACTTTTCATTATCTTCTTTGCGGGGAGGAGCCCGGCTCCAGGGCAAAGTTCATCTTTCCGCCCATCGGGAGATATCGAAATGACTATCCCGATCAGTTACAAAAAATCTTCAATAAACTGCTGACCAGAGTGAAGGGCGTGAGGTATAATAATGTAGAAAAGGTATTGAAAGACCTTGAATATTTTAAAATACCGACCTCAACTCCGCCGGCTCCTCTTCCCGTCACTCCCGGAAGATCAAGAAAACGGGGAAAGACCGGCAAGAGCTCAGCACCTCATACTTCCAGCGGTTCACAGAAGCAGGGAAGTCCACCTCCTGTTTCTCCTGTGAGGGCGGATGTCCCATCGCCTTCGATAACACCGGGAAGGGCTTCAATTTCACCCCCATATATACATACGCCAAAACAGGGGCCTCCTATATTTAAAATTATTGTTATATTAATCATAATCGGTGTTGTTGCATATTTTGGTGTAAATAAAATAATTAACTGGATTGCATTTAGCAACTGGAAATGCGTAAATGTCTTAAAAGAACATGGCGAAGCGGTCTATTCCGTAGCTTTTGCGCCCAATGGGGAACATTTCGCATCCGGTTGCAGGGATAAAGTTATCAGAATATGGAATGTATCAGATTTTACTTGCAAGAATACATTCAAGGGAAGCCCGGGGCTTGTCTCATCCGTAGCATATTCGCCTGACGGGTCCCTGTTGGGGTCGGGATGTAGTTATTATTTCAAGTTCAAAAAACCCAGGTACCGGAAAGGGCAGAAAATTTATGGCGAGAACAGGGGAATGGCGCAAATATGGAATACTGCCACAGGAACATGCATCAAGAGTTTTGAAGACTTTCCCAAGGTGGTCTGGGACGTCACGTTTTCTCCAAACGGCAAATATTTTGCCGCCTGCGCAGAGAGTAACAACGAAATATACTTATATGACGCAAAGAGTGGAAATAGACTGAAAGTTCTCTCGGGACATGGCGGGGATGTAACCTCAATTTCATTCTCGCCGGATTCAAGCCTCCTTGTCTCTGGAAGCCGGGATAAAAAGATCAGGGTCTGGGACGTTATTCTCGGCAACTGCATCAAAACCCTCAGGGGGCATTCCGGGTGGGTATGCGATGTTGCGTTTTCTCCAAAGGGAAGATATGTTGCTTCCGCCGGTCTTGCCGATTGCGGCAACAGCTTGGGACTCGATATGCAAACAAAAGAAGCAATCAAGATCTGGGACGTGCGAAAAGGCATATGCAAAAAAACACTTCAGGGACATGAAAACACAATTAGAACGATTGCTTATTCCCCCGACGGTAATTTTATCGCATCGGGAGGCGAGGGTAAAGATATAAGGATATGGAACGCATATAACGGTAAATGTGTCAAGATACTCTCGGGTCACGCTCAATTCATAAACTCAATCGCCTTTTCACCGGATGGAAAATTACTCATCTCCGCAGGTGAAGATGGAACTATAAGAGTATGGGGCTCAAAATAGATCAAGAATCCACAACGTATTTCCACAACGTAGCGCGGGTCTTCAGACCCGCTAATCTATTACGGGACATACTCAATTGTCATTGCGAGGAGCCCAGCGACGAAGCAATCTCAGTGTTCTTTGTCCATTCGGGAGATTGCTTCGCTAACGCTCGCAATGACAAACTTTGCACGATTCTTTGCGTAAGTCCTATTATACACTGAGCGGGATCCGGAAAAAAATACCTTGTAGTCCTTGACGGAGATGAGGGAATGGGTTATTATTTTATCGAAAAATCTACCTGTCCGGTAAATCTGATATTTACAGAGGAGAGATATTTCTTTTGGGGAACCTTCCTGAAAGAATGCTTTCAGCTTTAAGCCGCTGAAGCGGCTTGAAGTATAGTTATTTCCCATTAAGCCGCTTCAGCGGCTTAACAAGGAGGAAACCCGCTTCGCGATCAAGGGGTGTGGATTAATACTTTTTTTAGAAAAAGTTTCTCTCCAAATAGCAGGCATACTGAGTTAAATATTCAACCAGGGAGGCGATATCAACATGCTGAAACTCACAGCAGATGAAATAAGGGAAAGTTACCTCAAATTCTTCGAGGAAAAAAAGCATCTTCGCATGCCCAGTTTTTCACTGGTGCCCGTTGATGATCCCACATTGCTTTTAATAGGCGCGGGGATGGCTCCATTGAAGGCGTATTTTAAGGGCGAGGCGAAGCCTCCCTCTACGAGAATTACAAATTCCCAGAAATGTGTGAGAGCCGATGATATAGAGTTTGTGGGAAAAACCGCCCGACACCATACATTTTTCGAGATGCTGGGCAACTTCTCATTCGGCGATTATTACAAGAAAGAAGCAATCCAGTGGGCATGGGAATATTTCGTGGATATATTGAAGCTTCCTGAAGAAAAGCTCTATGTCTCGGTACATACCAACGATGACGATGCCGCCGATATCTGGCTCAATTCCGTGGGTATTCCCCGCGAGAAGCTCTGTCGCCTGGATTCAAATTTCTGGGGTCCCATCGGTCTTACAGGTCCCTGCGGCTCCTGCTCGGAGATAATGGTTGATCAGGGCGAGCGGTTCAGTTGTGGAAAGCCTGACTGTAAGCCCGGGTGTGACTGTGATCGTTACCTGGAGTTGTGGAATCTTGTATTTCCCGGTCTCAACAAGAACGAATCCGGTGAATATGAAGATCTTCCCAAACCCGGTATAGATACGGGCTTGGGCTTCGAGAGACTTGTCGCATATATGCAGGGCAAGAAGAACGATTTTGAGACGGAGTTGTTTGTCCCGCTGACTGATGTTATATCTGATATCTCCGGTGTAAGGATTGGCGACAGTGCCGAAGGAGATATGGCTTTGAAGATTATCGCCGATCACTGCCGCGCTGTGATATTCATGGCATGCGACGGCATAACACCGTCCAACGAGGGCAGGGGATATGTGATGCGCAGGCTTATGCGCCGGGCGGTCAGGTTTGCACGGGAAATTAACTTCGGGGACAACACGCTCACCGTTCTGGTGGATCCCCTCATTTCCATAATGGGGCATGTCTATCCCGGGTTGAAAGAAAAACGCGATTACGCGATTTCAATAATGAAAACCGAGGAAAGCAATTTCAGGAGAACCCTGAACCAGGGAATGGCTCTTCTGGACAATCTTCTTGAGCATCTGAATGAGAGTGGCGAGAAGGTTCTTCCCGGCAAAGATATGTTCTCTCTTTATGACACTTATGGGTTTCCCCCTGAAATGACCATGGAAATTGCAGAAGAGAGGGGATTTGAGATAGACCGGGACGGATTTGATAAATCCCTCGAGAAGCAAAGGAAGCGCGCCAGGGAAGCTGTAGGGAAAAAGATGGGCGATATGGAGGCGGAAGTTAACCTGTCGGGAGTATCATCAATATTCACGGGTTACGATAAATTGAGCGAGGAAACGACAATATCCGCTTTGTTCAGGAAGGGAAAAAAGATTGATATTTTAAAATCCGGTGAGGTCGGCGAAGTTGTATTCGAGCTAACATGCTTTTATGGCGAATCCGGCGGTCAGGTGGGAGATACGGGAATTTTTCGCACGGATAAGGCGGAGGGAGATATTACCTATACCCACAAGACTCCGGCGGATATCAACCTGCATATTGTAAAGGTTGAAAAGGGAGAAATTTCCACCGGAGACAGGATTCAGATTGAAGTAACAGGAGAGCGCAGAAAAGAGATAGCAAGACATCACTCGGCGACACATCTTCTCCAGTCAGTTTTGCGAGATGTTCTGGGCACTCATGTTTCACAGATGGGATCTCTTGTGGAGGCAAGGCGATTACGTTTTGACTTCTCTCATCATGGGGCAATGACTCCCGATGAAATAAGGGAAGTTGAGATAATTGTCAATAAAAAGATACTGGAAAATGCTCCTGTCGTGTCAGAGGAGTTGCCGTTGAATGAAGCTCTTAAAGAGGGCGCTCTTGCATTTTTTGGTGAGAAATATGACGAAAGGGTTCGCGTTGTGAGTATGGGAGATTTCTCCACAGAGTTATGCGGAGGTACTCATGTATGCAGAACCGGCGACATAGGCTGTTTCAAGATTATATCCGAGAGCGCAGTGGGAATGGGAACCCGGAGGATCGAGTCCGTATGCGGCATGGCCGCCCTTGAGCGATTTCAAGGGGACGAAAATCTATTAAAGACTGCCTCAGTCGCGCTTGCCACAGATTTCAAGGGGCTTGCGGATGCTATTTTGAAGCAGAAAGAGAATATAAAATCTCTTGAGAAGGATCTTCAGTCGGCCAGGAATCGCGTATTAAAGGACAGTGTGTCTCATTTTGTTGCCAAGAGCGATTTTGTCGAGGGTGTGCCATACGTGGCAAGGAAACTTGAGGGAGTCTCAAGGGATGATCTCAGAAATACCGCCGATATGATTAACGATCGCATGAAAACGGGAATTATCATCCTGGGTACCGTAATAGAAGGAAAAGTCGCCCTTGTCGTGAAAGTTACGGATGATCTTGTTAAAAAAGGTATTTCTGCCGTGCCTATAGTCCGCGGGATATCAAAAACAGTTGGTGGAAGCGGAGGCGGAAAACCCAATATGGCCCAGGCCGGAGGGAAAAATCCCGAACGTCTTGATGAAGCAGTCAGTAAAGCTGAGCTTGTAATAAAAGAAGAAATTGATAAGATGAAGGTGACAAGTTGAAGGATAAAATTGAATTCATAAAAGAGTTGATAGATCTTGCCGAGGAGAGGGAACTCAGTGAGTTGAGCATTGATTTTAAGGGCATGAAGGTTTCCATAAAGAAAGAGAGCCAGCCTCCGCCAGCCCCAACGATGATGGTGGGCGCGCACATGGCTTCAATGCTGACACCTTCCATACAACTCCAGGCTGATGCCGCCGGGAAGGCGGAAGAGGAACCCCCGTCCAATCATGTGCCTGTTAATTCTCCACTCGCCGGAGTATTTTACCGCGCGTCGAAACCGGGATCCCCACTTTTTGTCAATCCAGATGATATCGTGGAGCGGGATCAGGTTTTATGTATCGTGGAAGCGATGAAAATAATGAATGAGATAACATCGGAAATAAAGGGCAAAGTTGTCAAAATTTGCAAAGAGAACGCGGAAGTTGTAGGCGAGGGAGATACTCTATTCTATCTGGAGCCGGTAGAATAGAATCGCGGATGCCGGATATTTTTCACCACGAAGCCACGAAGTTCACGAAGAATTTAAAATTAAAACTCCGTGTTCTCCGTGGCTTCGTGGTGAGTAAAAAATATTCTCATTCCGGTTTCTTCTCTTCTTCTATTACCGGCAATGTGAATTTGACCTCATAATTCGCTATTCCCGGGGTGTATTCAAATTCAAATTTCTTCTGTATGCTTTTTAGAGGCTCTAATTCCGGGATTGTTATTTCAAACCGATCCTTAATGCGCCCCAGATTGTCCAGAGCTTCAATCATCATATCCACATTCCTGGCTATTACTTTCCCTTCATTCCTTATGGCAATTTTCAGATTGATTTTATTGCCTGACTTTGTTACACTATCTTTCCTGTAACTGATAATAACACTGCCGTCTTCTGATATTCCTCCCTCCACCCACTGTGTATGCGCCAGCTTTCCTGAGATGACCGTATCAGGTTTGAGCTTGAGCTTTCCGGAAAAACCTCCCTTTATCCTGAACTTCTTTCTCTCGATTAAAAAGGCCTTCTCCATCGAGGGAATATTATCCGCAATAATTTGAGCCTGCTTTGTATTCAGATTCCAGGCCTCCCAGGCCGTCATATCGGGAAGGATTATGTCATAAGGCCTTGCCATTGCGCCTGTCTTCACAATCTTTGTGCGCTGTGGATCACCCACCTCAAATGTTTCATCCAAAAACGAAGGTTTTATCGAAACAAATCCCTCCCAGCACATAACTATGAGAGAACCCGCGGATGTTGTCTTTAACTCCACCGCCGTCGGTTCGACAAGTTTCACCTCTGCCACGGGGTACCTTATAAGGACGGTGTCTTTCTCATTTTTATTTGTTACCCATATAGGACCTTTGATAAGCTCAATTTCAGCAAACTGCTCGTCGGTTTTCTGATTGTTTTTCATTGCAATAAACTTGATCCTCGATCCCCTTGAAAGCCTGATTGTAATTCCCCTGCCAATGAGAAAAATAGCCCTTGAGCAATCAAAAGGCGCCACCACGGTACGCTCCTTTGAGACCGACTCGCCCTTTTTTATTTTGGTTGCAGTTTCAATAATTCTGATAGGCTCATCCGCAAAGAACAGGCTTGCCGAAAGTTCATTAAAACGCTTGTTATATATATAGACATATATGGCAAACGCCGCCCCCAGAACAGCTACTGTTATGAGTATGACAATTATGACATTTGTCATCTTTTTCCGTCTAATTGGAATTTCGTTGTATATCGTGCGGGGTAATTTGCCGCGCATTGAAACTGCACCTCGCTTGTTTGGAAAATGGAAACTGGATAATGGGAGACGGAGGACGGATCCCCTTTCCAACGTCCCTTTTCCCATTTCCTTTGTAGGAGGGACGTCCCCGTCCCGATAAATAGACCTAACACCTCTCGCTTCTCCCTTATCAATAAATGAATTCATCCTTTATTCTGAATGCCCTTTTTAATTAACAATCAGGACTTAGGCAAATGTCATTCCATACTCCTGAATAAATTCTCTGCGTACTCTGCGGTGAATTTAAAATCTTATATAACAGGAGGAATTAAAATAAATCCCGAAGAAGGAAAAAGATATGACCGAAAGACGAGACAGCATACAATTCAAAAAAAATATTCCCCTCTCTCGCCATACGACATTTAAAATCGGTGGACCTGCAGATTATTTCATTGCAGTGAGATCCATAAAAAAGCTGAAACAGGTTGTCGAATATGCGAATGAGAACGGGATGCCCTTCCTGTTTATCGGAGGAGGCAGTAACCTGCTTGTTTGCGACAGGGGAGTGAGAGGAATTGTCATCAAGAACGGGATAAAAGGAATCCGCAGGAAAGGAAATTCGATCATTGCAAGGTCCGGGGAGAAGCTTTCCCGTATAGTTGACTTTGCAATGCAAAACCGCCTTTCTGGATTGGAATTTGCATCAGGAATCCCCGGCACTTTAGGCGGGGCGGTATATGGAAACGCCGGCGCATACGGCAAATGCATGGGGGATGTGCTTGTAAAGGCAAAGATTATGAAGAGGGACGGCAATATTCTCGATGTTGACAACGATTACTTCCATTTTTTATACCGATGGAGCGGCTTGAAAAATTCAGGTGGAATGCTTCTTGAAGCCGAGATTTCCCTTTCACCGGGATGTGGTGAGGATATATGTTGTGAAATAGAGCGAATCGTGGCTGAAAGAAGAAGAAAGCATCCCGCCCATGATGTGGGTTGCGCCGGGAGTTATTTCAAGAACCTGGATCCTCCTCGGCCGGGAGCGAGAAGAATCGCCGCCGGGAAATTGCTTGAGCAGGTTGGCGCAAAGGCGATGAGGGTTGGAAATGCGGTTGTCTTCGAGGGACATGCCAATTTTCTCACAAACCCCGGCGGGGCGAAATGCGAAGATATGTTGAAGCTCGTGGATTTGCTGAAGAAAAGAGTAAAAGAAAGATTCGGAATCGAATTAAAAGAAGAAATTATTTATATTGACGAGGAGATATGATAATGGAAATAATTATGAAGCCAATAGGCTATGTTAAATGTGATATTAAAGAGAGGCATCAGGCACCAAGGCATTGCAGTATATCGGATCGGGAAGGAGTTATCGAGATCCTGCCACAATACGAGGAAGGCCTTTACAGGATAGGCGAGCGCTCCAGGATTGTAGTCATTTTCAATTTCCATAAATCAAAGGGATCCCCTCTTCAACAATATCCTTCCGGCGGGAAAAGACGAAAAGGAGTATTCTCAATATGCTCCCCGGATCGTCCGAATTCAATAGGCATGTCCGTTCTGGAACTTCTCAGGGTTGAGGGAAACAAACTATATGTAAAAAATATAGATATGATCGACGGTACGCCTGTCCTGGATATAAAGCCATATAAACCGCCAAATGTTGATAATAAGTAGTTTGTCTATTCCTTTGTAGGAGTGGCATCCTGCCCCAAAAATGCAGAGCCACCTGCATTGTTATAATGGTAGGGGTGGCGTCCCGCCGCCCAAATGACAAGACATTAAAAAGGAGTCATGATTAATGAAAATCTTGAAGTTCGAATACTATACCGAAGAGATACTCATCGAAAATTTAAGAAAAATTCATCTCAAGGGAAGTCCTGATCTTAAAATATATAAAAACGCCAAAATTTATATAAAGGAAAATGTGGATACAAACGATATACACTTCCCACAATATTATGTTCTTGAAAAAGACCTGAATGAGATAGAGTTGACCCGCAGGGAACTCCTGGAATATGGGATTGATATATTCAAGCTGAAGGGGTTTGTAAGGGTATTCTATAGAGATGAAAACGATTACCAGGTAAAGATTTTCGATGTGCTTCCTCCGGTAGTTGAGATATCAAAAGCCGACGGAGACATACCTCTTTTAAATGACGGGATGCACAGACTTTATCTTGCCCACAGGGAAGGATGCAAGATGAACGTTGTAACGGTCGAGGATTTTGATCACAGTTATCCCTATTACGCCCTTCCCAACGAGGGTGGATGGAGCAACTTGAAAAGATGTAGCGAAGTGCCGGATATCAAGAAGAATTACAGGATAAAAGAATATAAAACACTATTCAGGGACTTTAATACAGCTTTTATCAATGTGACCCAGAGCAGGACAAATAAAAAGCCCCGCCAACTGAAAGTTGCGGGGGAGAAAGTCCGGGTATGTGGTGAATAACGGCAGGATCCGGATCCTGTCTTTATCCCATTTGTGGCGGACTGCTGATCTCCATCCAGTAATTTATTACCGACTCGATCTGTTTTCTGTACATGGATGTCTCTATGGACTTGGCAATATATGAGTTGGCATAGTTTCGATATGCGGTATTGATGTCCAGCGGATCCTCGGAAGATGTCAGAACAACGACAGGTATAAGTTTCAGGTTCTCATCGATCTTTATTTTTTTAATAAGCCCGAATCCGTTCATTTTTGTAAGTTTCAGGTCAATGATAATGAGATCCGGCAACTCGCCCATGGAATTCTTGTTTATACTTCTCGCCTTCAGATATTCGAGAGCTTCTTCTCCGGTTTTAACCCATTTTAAATTTATGGATAAATCGAGTTTTCTGAGAGTTAATTCGAGAATATGGGCATGATCCTCATTGTCTTCAACATAGAGTAGCGTTTTCTTCATTCTAATTTTCCTGCTTTATCGGTTTTTTTACAGTAAAGTAAAAAGAGCTTCCTTTTCCTTTTTCAGATTCCACCCAAATTTTTTCCTGGTCCCTGTTAATTATTCTTTTAACAATTGAAAGTCCCACTCCGGTACCCTCAGGGTTTGGTATATCTCCCAACTGTTGAAAGATATCGAATATTTTATTGTGATAGGCTTGCTCTATGCCAATTCCATTATCTTTGATGAAGAAAACGTACTTGTTCTCAATGGAATCTTCATACCACCCCGCTTCCACCCTGGGTTTTGTATTATTATCGATAAAATTAAGTGCATTTGTAATCAGGTTTTCAAACACCTGTTTCATTTGCCGGGGATTATATAAGACTTCCGGGAAATTATCATCGACTATAATATCCGCATCTTTTCTCTTGATACCGGGAGGGAGATCCTCGATGATTTCCCGTATTATCTCCTCCGGCTTTACAATTTTTTGCTCCTGTATAATATTTCTCACCCTGGATATTTGCAGGAGATCTTTTATATAACTGCCCATTTTTTCCGTTGTCACCTGAAGTCTTTTCATGAACCCTCTCAAATTGGAATCAAGCTCCATCTCGTTAATAAATTGAAGATAGCCCTGGAATGTAACAAGAGAGCTTTTCAGTTCATGTGACACGGTATAAATGAAAGAAGCCAGGTCATCGTTTCTTTCCTCCAACTCCCTGTTTTGCACCTTCATCTTCTCATTTGCAACAGTCAACTGCTGCAATAGAAGTTCCTTTTCCATTTTGAAGATTGCGTCCTGAGAAGCCCTGCCAATAGTGATTATCAGTTCCTTTATATTAACAGGCTTTCTAAGGTAGGCGAAAGCATCCTGCTCCAGTGCGTCAATGGCGGTTTCCACGCTTGCGTGTGCAGTCATAATTATAACCTGTGTGTCCGGATAGAGTTTTTTTATTCTTTTTAAAATTGTTGTTCCGGATTGTCCCGGCAACCTGAGATCAAGGAGTACTACGGGGAAAGTGCTATTCTCTATTGCCCTGTAAGCATCCTCGGCATTCCCCACAATTTTAATTATATAGTTTTCCATTTCCAGAATATCACTCAGGTTATCACAAAGTGCCTCATCATCTTCCACAATCAGTATATTTCGCGATAGTTCTGAATTCACGGGATCCTCCTTAAAACTTATGAAATTATCAAATTGAAATTATTGTAACTATTCAGCTCCTTATCGTTTTTCACCGCAAAGTACGCTGAGGACGCTGAGACCCTGAAACAAGTTCTAATCTTTGATGACATTTTTAAGACAACACCCGATTTTAATCGGGTGGTTAGCCGAAGCCCTAAACACTGGGTGTTTAACCGTTTTAACGGTTTACCGGTTCTTTCTCACCCACAGTTTTATACCACCTTTTCCATAATTTGAATGAAGCTTTTCCTGTTTATTCTTGTTCCCGATACACCGTTAACCTTCAGAATCTGGAAGCCTCTGAAGAGGCTGAGACGGCGTGGCTAAGCCATTCTCCCTCCCACCACAATAAATTGTGGTGTTGTCTTAAAACCAATTGCTGCCTTATTGTCAATGTTACTCTAAATATCACATCCATTTCAATAGAAATGTATATAAAGATTAGAAACAAGTTTAGGGCAGGCAAGTTCAGTGCAGGCACTGAGGATTAGAAGCATTGTCTGCTATTCACTAAATGCTAAATACCGATTTTCGAGTGTAAAAATTAAATAATATGAAAGTTCTCCTCTTTTTCTTCTCTCCGCGCTCTCTGCGACCTCTGCGGTGAATAGTTACAAATTATCATAGTGTATCATCAAAGGGTAAAATAATCTCCATCATTGTTCCAACTTGAAGTTTGCTTTCCACATTAATTTTCCCTCCATGCGCCTCAATAACTTTGCTGACGTTGGAAAGTCCCAGTCCCACTCCCCTGGCTTTGGTGGTATAAAGAGGTTGAAATACTTTCTCCAGATCGTCGATGGCAATTCCCACTCCGTTGTCTTTTACTCTGACGGCAACATGCTTTTCATATTTCCGTGTCTCGATGTTTATATTGCCCTCTTTTCCCACGGCCTGAATTGAATTTTGAACAAGATTTGCTACTACCTGTCTCATTCTTTCGGGATCCACATTTAATATGGGAATATCGGGATCAAGTTCTTTCTCCAGCTTAATACCCTGTGGGATTCTCATCTCTAAAATTACAGTTTCAATCAATTTATTCAAATTCGTCGGAACGGGAATGGGAACCCAGGATTGTGACGAATCCAGGAGATCTTTGATGATATCGTCGCAAATCTGCACCTGCCTTTCCAGCCGATACAGATGTTTATCAATTTTTTCTTCTCCACCTTCCAGGCGTCTTTTCAGGTAATATATGGAGCTTTTTATTACCGCCAGGGGATTACGAAGTTCGTGACTTACCGTTCCCGTGATCTGCCCCATTAACGCCAGCTTTTCCTTTTGTACCAGTTCTTCCTGTGCTTTTTTCAACTCCCCGGTCCGATCTTCCACAAGAATCTCCAGGTTCTGAGAATAATTCCTCAATTCATCTTCCAATTGCTTGCGGCGACTTATATCTTTCACAATACCCAGCAGTCCTATCAATTCTCCCTCTGCATCATATCGACGCGACACTTCCAGGATGCCCGGAAATCTTGAGCCATCTTTTCTGACGAAGTTGAATTCTTTTTCCACCGCTCCCTCAACCGGTGCAATGGAGTAAAAATACTCGAATCCCATTCCTTCCATTTCTTCATCCAGGTGGAATTTTGTCGGTGATTCCTTCATCACCACTTCATCGGCGTTGTAACCGAATATTTTCTCGGCTCCACGGTTGAAAACCTCGATGATACCCTCCCTGTCAGTTGCAACAATTGCATAATCAGTCGTAGCATCAAGAACTGACTGCATTTGAAGATTCGCTTCGACTAATTTATGCTCAAATTTCTTCCCCTCCGTTATATCTACTGCGGTTCCCTGCACGGCAGGCTTTCCCCGATATACTATTCTCGTGTCAAGAACCCCGATATTAAATGTACTTCCATCCTTTCGGCATCCAACGAAATCATATCGCAACGCACTTATCTCTCCACTGATCCTCTTGCGAAGATTTTTCCGGACCTTTTCATGATCTGAAGGTGCAATCAGATTAAATGGAGGCTTCCCTATTAATTCCTCAAGTGTATAACCAAAAGATTGGCAAAAAGCGGGATTAACATATTTGAACACATTGTCCTGAATAAGATAAACCATACTATGTGAAGTTTCCACGAGAATTCTGTAGTTGTACTCCGATTCCGCAAGTTTTGTCTCAAGCTCTTTTTTATGGGAGATATCCTCCAGAAGAATCAGGTGCCCATTTGTTTTTCCGGTGGATTCCATTAACGGATACAGGGATAGATATGCCGTAAACTCACTGCCGTCTTTATTTATCAGCAGAATCTCTTCTTCATAGAAGTCTTGCTTTTCCTTATTATTTTCCAGAATCTTCCGAATCTTGAATTCACCCGGTGATTTTATTATTTCCTCAATCGATTTCCCCAGGGTTTCTGTTGAATTATATCCCAGAATATTTTTCGCTCCCGGTGAAAATAAAGTGATTACGCCCTCCAAATCGGTAGTTATAAAACCGTGATCCCTGGCAGTTTTAAAAATCTGACTCAGGAAATCCCTGGATTCCCTCAACTCACTTTCTCTCTTCTCAATGGATTCAGCCATATTATTAAAAGCTTTTCCCAGATCTCCGACTTCATCTTGCGGAAGATTTTCAAGACGTGCTCCCAGATTGCCCGATGAAAAACAATCGGTTGCCTTTATCATGGTCTCCAGGGGGACAAGAAGCGTCTCGTTTAACAGGAGAGAGCCGAGAATTATTATCCCAAGTGTGCAAACGATAAAAACAAGCAATATAATTAATAATAGCTCACGGATTCTTTTCTCTGTGATTTCTTTTTCCAGGCTTTTTAACTTGTCGATTCTTCCCCGGTCAAGATGAATTACAATTGTCCCCGAATAATTTCCGTACTTGTTTCTTATGGACTTTGGGAAAATGCTCAGGTTTTTTGATAACTCTTTGTCTCCCCGTGAAAATATTATTTTGTTGTTTCTATTTTTTATTGCCAGATATTTTATCTCCGGATTATCCACCATATAGTCCCCCAGCAACTCCATCTCCCCTGCATCCTCTCTATTGAGATGTTTCAAAGCCTGTCTGCTCAGGAAATCAAGTTTCTCAAGGGTTCTTATCTCGATATAACTGTTGTAAATCTCTATATTTGCCCGGGAGACATCCATAAGAGAAGATCTATAAAGGGATATGGTGATAATTCCAAGAAGGATTGTAAATATTGTCGGCACCAGGAGGAATATTGCCAGGTATTTATTTTTGATATTATATCTGTGAATATTCATAAATTTTCTTCGCGGGTCTCCGGGTTAATTTTTTATCTTTCAAGCGGAGTTTTTTAGAGACCTGCATAAATTATTTTCGATATTTTATAAAAAACACCTGTAAATGGAGTGAAGATTGATGGAGATGCAAAAAATTGAGTTAAAAGCTTTCCTCGTTTGTCGAGACGTCCTGGTGAACAGCAGAAAAGACAGCGTTATATCCATAATCAATATATTCAACGAACTTCGTGTGAATAAATTTCCTGCGGAGTTGGGAACAATTTGCCTTGTGGCTATTTACAGCGGCGCGCCGGGAGAATATACTCATCATTTCGAGATATGGACCCGGGGAGTGCAGGTTGGTGATACTCCGCTCTCTAAATTTTTTCTTGAAAATTCCGTATCCATGTTTCATGTCGCCTCCTATATGGATGGAGTTGTGTGCGAGCAACCTCAGCAATTTACATTCAAGAGCTTTCTTAACGGCGAGGAGATGGGAAGCACAAGCCTGGGAATTTTCAAGCCTTTGCATGACAGGGATTTTGAGGATGATGAATTTAATATTTAATACCTCCCAACGTAGCGCGGGTTTTTAAACCCGCCCATCACCTGAAAACAACCTGAAATTATCATAATTTATGTGATTGTAAGAATTTTAACATTCTTTTAACATCACCCCCCTTTATTTTTTCTGCCGATTGCTTTATCATGGAAATAAGAAAGAAAATAATTTTTGGGGGATATTTGCAAGGAGTTGATATTTTATGGATTTCAGCATTAAAGGAACCGGAAGTCAGATAAAACAAGCATCAACGGAGATGCCCAAGAAGTCGAAGGCAGACAAGCCGCCTGCATCGCCGAAGGACGAGGTCAGCGTTGGCAGAAAGATTGCCAAAGGAGCGGGGACGATTGTCCTTGGAACCGCTATGACGGCCGTCTATGGAACCGGAAAAGGACTTGTAAAGGGCGCACAAGCATCGAGCAAATCCGCGATTGACGGGCTCGAGCTTGGTGGATTTAAAAAAGACGGCATAATAAAGAATGCCGCCCGCGCCGGTCTGCATATAGCCCCCGCGCTGGGAGCGGTGGCAGCTTTGACATTGGGAGCGGGTCCTATCGGGATGATAATTGCAGGTATCGCACTGCCCGGTGCAGTTGCTGGAACAGCCTCGGGATTGACAGGAGCGGGTGAGGGATTCGTAAAAGGAATCAAGTTTGCATTAAAGGGAGCGGATAAGGCCGATAAGGTTGTTGCCAATCGCCTTGGAAAAGTGCTGGGTAAAGTCGCTAAATTCGCGTCAGGAGTCGCCCTGGGAGTCGTTGCAGCGCCCGTGGGAGCGGCGACGTATGCTTTCATTAAAGGATTTAAATTTGCCGAGAAGGCTATTGGAGTGAAAACTCCCCCGAAAAACACGGGAGATGTTATCGGCAATATTCTCAGCGAGAGCATGATAGGAGTCGCCTATGTGAAAGGAGCCCTCGCCGGAGCGAGCGTTTTAGGAGCGGCAACTTTAGCGGGAGCCTCAGCGGGATCAATCGCCACGGGAGTCAAGGGAACGGCGGCAGGTCTAAGAGGTTTCTATGACGGCGCAAAAACAAGTTACAAACTCGCAGGAAAGGCAATGGGCAAGGTATTCGGCGACGGCGAAAACAACCAACCCGCCGAAAAGCCTGCGGTCAAACCAGAAAACAAGCCCGCACAGGAGAAGTGAAAATTGTATTGACAATTTTTAATGGCAAACAAATTAGTTTTTTAACATGATCATATAATTGCAAAAGGCGAATGAAA
Organism: Vulcanimicrobiota bacterium; assembly: GCA_021107945.1. Taxonomy (GTDB): domain Bacteria; phylum Vulcanimicrobiota; class JAJTBE01; order JAJTBE01; family JAJTBE01; genus JAIORV01. The sequence goes on from JAIORV010000157.1 coordinate 85,528, forward strand.
AGAAGTATCATTCGCTTTTTGCAATTATTCAGGCTATCCACCTTTTTGGGAGCAGGCCGCCATCTCAAAAGCAGGAAGAAAATTTGGGGTGATAGAACGTATCATCAGCTATACTTACTCGGCCTGTATTATAAAGTTTCTTCCCCGATAAATCTCCAAAAAAAAAGATTTTATACAGAATATGATGAAAAAAATCACAAAAAAAATCATAACTCTGCTTCTCTGTATTATTTTAACTCTTATTCTTTCCGGTTGCGGAGGTGAATCTTCAGAAGGCGGCAGCAATCCCGAACCCGGTCCCGGCCCGGTTTCTCTTAAAAATGGATTCTCCGAATACGATTTTGCAAGCGATCCGCATGTGCGTGTAGCACCCGGGAATGTTGCCGCCGTATTCCTGGAGCCTCTCAATGCAGTTGACACTAATATGCCGGACACCCAACAGATTGGCATGGATTGCATTCCCATTATAATTGAAGAGGGCGGTTGCTTCATTTATTCCCTTGATGTTCGCGACAATACGATCCAATCTGCAGTTATGATTTGTTCTTCAGGTGATGAGGTTTTCAGGATAGACCATTATTCTCCTGAGATTGAAATTTTTCTTTCCCCCGGGAATTATAGTTTGTTGATAACTTCAGGCTACACCCTTCAGGAGAGCGGCGGTGCAGATCACCGGGTGGTGTTTCTCTGCCCCGATATGGGCTTCAGGTACCCGGCATTTAGTCAGGTGCTCAGGGTGAATTCAGCTCCTTGGGGCAACCTGTGTGAAATAAACCTTTCCCATGCACATCTTGATTATGCCGACCTTTATTATTCGAACATGGTGGGTGCAAATTTAAGCGCCACCTCGCTGAAGGAGGCGAATCTGGAGGGTGCGGATTTGGAAGAGGCCTTGCTTTATGCGGCAAACCTTGAAGAAGTCAACCTCCATACCGCATATCTTTATAAAGCCAACTTCTACGCCGCCAACATGGAAAAGGCAAACCTCAGCGCCGCAGAACTCAATGAAGCTTACCTGTATGCGGCAAATATGGAGAACATAAACCTTGCCGATGCATCGATGCGCGATGCAAATCTTTATGCATCGAACCTGACCGATGCCAACCTCATATCGGCGGATCTTTCCGGAGCAAACCTTTTCTCGGCACAGATGGAAAATGTGAATCTTATGGCCGCATGTCTGGACAATGCCTATCTTTACTCTGCAAACCTGGCCTATGGAAACCTCGAAGGGGCGACATTAAAGGAAGCAAATCTTGGCACAGCATTCCTCTACAGGGCAAACCTACACAACGCAGTCCTCACATCGGCAAACCTTTCTGACGCCGATTTGAGATATGCTGTGCTCAGGAATGCAATTCTGCGAGGAGCTTTTCTAAGAGGTGCAGATCTAACAGGCGCAGACCTGACAGGAGCCGACACCACAGATGTGGTCTGGTAGAATTGAATACGGTTATTGTCCTGACCCGGGAGGTTACCTTTTCCTGAACGATTTATCCCAAAAAACAAGCTAAAGATTCCATTCGTATTTTTCTTTAAGTCCATTCATATGATTCCTTGGAATGTATTTATCGTGTTGTAATCTACCAACAACAATTCCAGGAGCAACGCCGATTTTACGGGCGAGTTTTATAACTCCCATCTTACTCTTGTATTCTCTCCTTGCCAATAGGCTGGAATATTCTTTTGACGGTATCAGAAAATTAGAAGCGAAACGATCCGCCTCGTCTTCTTTCTCTCCCTGGTAATCAATCTCATCGATAAAACGCTCTCTCTTGCCGTGAAGAAGAATATGCCCCGCCTCGTGAAAGAAGGCAAACCAAAAGAAATCATTGGTTTTATAACGCAGGCTCAACTGAATTAAAGCTTTTTTTGGAGTTAACCACCGAGTGGCTCCACAAACCCGGGCTTTGGGAAGCTGAGGAGTAAATGCAACTACTACCCCGCAGGAGGCACATAATTCTTTCATCTCAGGTACAAATTTGTTGGGGGGAAGAGACGTTAGAGATCTGATTTCTTCCAGAACTCCCCTGAATTTCTTTTTATCGAAAGGAGAAGTGCGAATTCGCCGGGCATCAATTTCCCCTTTTCGAAGCCAAGCTACAAGAGCATCGGGGTCACTTTTAAAAGCGGTGGATTTACGAAAAGCAACCGCTCTTTCTTTTATCTCCGGATATTGTTCCGGTGAAGCTATTCCAAAATAATCCAACATCTCTTGAACCTTTTGAACCATTTCTTCCCGCGTCTCGACAAAACCAAATTTTACCATTTTCTTGTAAGGAAATTTTCTTACCCATTCAATTCCATGTTTAAGCCGCTCCTGTTCTTCCATTCTTGCCAGATATTCCCGATAATTTTTTTCCCGATTGTTCCAAAATCCGGCGGAAATACTTAGTACCCGCTCCAATCTTAAAGCCGTTTCAGGAGTAATAGGAGCTTTTCCCTTGATAATTTGATTTATTGTTTTGACTTTCCGCCCTGTTCTCATTGCTAATTCAGCCTGAGTCATTCCTCTTTCATTAAGGACCTCTTCAAGAGTCCCCCCAGGTGGTGAAACATAATCCGGATTATATTGATTTTTAATATCCATTGAAATCATCTCCCATGATAATCCTGTATATCCAAAATTTTTATTGCTATGACCTTTTTCCAATCCAATCCTCCGTCTGATTTTTTTGGAGTTGGATTAATTGATGGTGTAAGTATCAATCTGTATGGATGGTCCAGATCAACAGCTAATTTTCCTGATAATTTTCCAACAAGTTCGTGACAACGACCTGGAAGAAAACGCATTTCCTCTAAATTATCAGCAGCCCTCAAATCATCAAGACGTTGCTTAATCAACTTAGCTCTTCTCTCTCCGTGCTTCTTTACGAGCTTATCCCAGTTATTACAAGCCTTCTGAAGACTCTTACTCTTAAATTCAATGTCCATTCATTTTCCTTGTTGTTAATTTCATTTACCTGATAGGTTAATAAAACTACAACATATTTTATTGTTATAAATAAAAAATCCTTTGTTCTTATTGTAAATGATTAAAAAAAAAGGAATCGGAAGAAGGCTGGCAGGGGTATCTCGAAGGCAAAGGCCTTCCCTGGGAAGAAGTCCGGGAGGAATTAGCTGATGAATAACCGATGGAAGGTTATTGTCCGGGGCAAAGCTTCAAATCACCTTAAAGGCAAGACCGGAATGGAGCCTGAGGGTTGGTCAATGGAGGGGCAAGATGGTTTCCGCCCTTATTTTATTTGACAAACACACTCATTTGGGTGTACAATTTAATTGGGGAGGTGAGGGAGATAACAGGTAAACAAATGATAAAGTTGTTTAAAAGGCATGGCTGGAAGCCAATAAGGGTCAAGGGTAGTCACTACACTTTTAAAAAGGGAAATTTGATAGAGCAAATCCCCCACCATACAAAAGAACTAAGAAAAGGGCTGGAAATGAAATTATTTAAGAAACTTCAGGAAGGAGAAAAGTAAGATGATAAAATATTCGGGCATAGTTCATAATGATCCTGATGGGTTATGGATTGAATTTCCCGATTTTCCTGAGTTGTCCGGAACGCAGGGAGACACAATGGAAGAGCTTATAATGATGGCGGAAGATTGCCTCGGAGGATACATTGAATATTTATTGGAACAGGGTAGAGATATTCCGGAACCGTCAAAGATAGAAGATGAAAATATCATCTATATCCAAGTGCCTGTCGAAACCGCCATTCCATTAATTTACAAAAAAGCAAGGAAAGAGATGGGATTAACCCAGGGCGAAGTAGCTTCAAGAATGGGAGTAACTTATAGGGCGGTGCAAAATATCGAAAGAAAAAAAAGAAGCCCGTCAATCAAGACTTTAACAAAAATCGCAAAGGCTTTGGGCAAAAAACTTGTAGTTGAACTAATATAGCTGTAATGAATCTCCCCCTTGTAAATAATAAGGATACAATACAAACACCATCGAAAATTCCGAATCCCCATAGCTTCTGAACATTCAAGACTTTTTCCCGTTTAGCAGTTTGAAGCCTGTTTGAAATCAAGTATCATCCGTAATCCAAATACTTCCGCCAGTCGCTCAAGAGTATCGTTTTCTCTTTTCCATCAATAACAAAGCTTCATTTGTTCACAAATATCTGCATATAAAAATGTTCTCCCACGTTCACAAGAGATAAAGCCTGCATCTTTATAAACCATTTCATTTCTTCAGGTGAAACTCTATTTTTTTGAGGGGGCCCAATATCTATTTCTTTCTTTTCGAATTCCACAATCGCCAACTTCCCATTTGGTTTTAATAAGCGTTTTGCTTCGTTTTGAAAATTCTCTTTTTGTTCATCTGAAAAAATATGAAATACCTTTGAAAGATATATAAGGTCGATGGAAGAATCCTTTATTTCCGTTCTTTTTGTTATATCCGCTTCTATCGGTAAAATATTGGTTCCTTTTGTCTCTTTTTTAAGCTTTTCTATTGCTTCCCCTGCCTGATCCAGGGCGTAGACTCTCCCGGAATTATTCAGCAATCGGGAGAATTCCCTTGACATATAACCGTTCCCACAACCGACGTCGAGGATTGACTGTCCCGGTAATATGTTGAGTTCTCTAAGAATAATTTCTTTATTCAGGCAACTTTCTGATGAATTTCCCTTGTGATGTCCGGTTTGATTGTTTTTCATGTAATATCTCCTTGTGTTTATTCAACCTATCTACGAACTTAATTCCTTCAAGATCTCTTTCTCTCTCCCGAAAAATTCTGACAGGCGGGTGTCGAATTTTTTCTTTCTTTGTACGTAAGGAAAAAGCGCATGTAATTTGACGAATACAACTACAAGAATTCCAGGGATCAGAGCAAGTCCGACGATAGCTTCAGCGCATGTCATCTCGCCCATTCTCTGCGTCAAGGTGATAAACGCGCCAAATGACATAAGCCAGGTGAAAAGGAGGAGGGAGATAAACCCTATCAGTCCCAGTACATATCCTGCCGTCACCGATGGGCGGTTTTTCATTAGTCCGGTTTTTTCATGACGAAGCAGAGTAAGCTCGTTTTTCAACTTGTCGAGCTTCCCCTGTTTTTCCTTGAATTCATCGATATTCTTACCCGTCTTCTGGCAAAATTCCGTCTCCACGTCATGAATTCCGTTGCAAGCAGGGCATTTGATGAGTATCGCTATCCCACAGGATTTACAATAGAGAGGCTCCTCATTACTGACTATAGCATTCCGCTCCTTGCAGTTGGAGCATATTGCGGTGTCGCCGTCCTCGGACAGGTCGAAGAATAATTCCCTTGCGCAATACTTGCAGTTTATATCTTCTTTATTAACAGGTGCGCCGCAACCGGGGCATTCAAAATCAACGGGTCCGGTGCCGGATTTTTTTTCTTCTCCCATAAATCAATTCTCCTTGTAGTGGGATTTGTAACTATGCGGTGAAAACAATTCTCGCAAATTATCGCATTAGAATTTCATGCTGGTCTATCAATCCCTTCCCGAATCGCCTGAAAAATCTGCCCAATAATCTCAGGTGATGGAAATAGAGGTCGAGAAGTCCGAGAGTGGTTTTTACATCATCCATTTCCATTTCTCTTCCATCGCGCGCTGTTAAGGACGCATTTGCATACCACATGAAGAATATAGGCAGGAAATTTACCGTTACAAGACCTGTAAAAACAGTATCATACGTGAGAAGATATTTCCTCCAAAGGAGATGTTTCACATATTTGTCGAATTCAGTTTGAAATTCTTCTTGTAAGTGAGATTTAACGTATTCCTCAATAGGTTTTATCTCAATCTCCTTTTCAAACGAATCGGACTGAAGAGATCCTCCCTTCAGGATTATGTCCGCATTTCGCTCCTCCATCGAGCCCGCCCATAACTCCAGGATAGAGAGAATTGACGAAGCATACTCGAACTGATATTCATGGAACCATCTCTCCCTCTTCAAGGGTGGTAAAGGCGGAGACGAAAGAAGATTTTCCATTTCATTCACAGAGATAGCTTTATCGCCGATATTTTCACCGATTATTCCAAGAGAGATTATCATTCCCATCATTTTCCAGGTGGCATCAGAAACACCCGTTGTGTCAACCCAATCGGTCAGTTGTTTCTCCAGAAAAAGATAGCCCTCCCATGTAACACTGATATTATCGGTAAGTTTAATGATATTGTCTGCCTGATATTTGGGCTTGAATGTTTCAAGTAGTTTTTTTATATCCTGAATATATTCACTGACCCTGATTCCTTTATTGCGCTGTATCGACAAGCAGTGATATGATACCCCCGCGTATATTCCATCAGGTGTTGAGGTTAAAACAAATGGAAATTTCCTGCATACGTCAGGCTTAAAATCACAACCCATTTCACTGTGAATCATACAGAGGTTGTCATCAAGCATTATGCAGTTGTTATTGATTTCTCCAAGAACTCCCACTTCTTGATCAGAATAAAACTTGACCATATCGCTTTCGGGGAATTTCTTCTTCATTTTTAGTATAAACGGTGTATTTATTAACTGCTGATACTTGTTTTTATCTATTACAATTTGCCAATTCCTGCAACATTTTCCACACTGTAGGCATTCATGGCAGTAACCTTCCGGGAAGAAAATATCCTTCTCTTCCTGTATGTTCTTGTCGTCTTTCTCCATTCAGGATATCTCTTCTAAAGTAGAAAGATTTGACAAAGCGAAGATTTTATTATAAACCATCCAAATTACCTTCTCTCGCGTCCCATTTCCCGTTTCTCATTTCTCTTTTCTGAGAATTTTTTTTCTACAACTTATGGCGGTATTTTTTCTTACGAAAAAAGATTCTCCTTGTGAAACCCCACGGACACCTCGAAAAGTCTTCCCCATGGAAGCTTGATTGACGGCGTGTCAAGAGGTGAGAAAAACAAGGATTTTTCGGGACTTATCTTTCCTATTTCATTGCCCCTCATAGACTCCATTAATTTGACCGCGCCTTCACTGAGTCTGTCCTGAATTCTATTCTCAAAATACTCCGTTTGCTCGTCCAGGTGATATATGGAGACTCTTTTCCATAGCGCCTCGGTACACATCCGGGGGCGGACGTTGGATTGGTAGAGCCAGTCATCGACAAACCTTTCAAGGAGAAGAAACACATGCGATCTCAGAGAACTCTCTCTTTCCTCCTCATCAACAACGATTTTGCCGGCGATTGTTTTTACAATTCCATGTGCTATAGCGGTTCCCAGGGAATTACCTGCTGTGTTCCATGCCGCAAACCCCGACAGGGACAGGATATTTATATTATCGACAAGCGCCCTGGCAAATATATTGTCCGCTCCGTTGGCATAGAATACATCCGCAATTGTAGCGGATATCCCGGATTTTAAAGACATGTCAATTGAGCAGGTGAAATCCATCAGGTTTTTCCTGCCCCCCAGGTGAAGTGTCTGCCCACCGGCTTCTTTTTGCCTTCCTGACGGTGTATGAACATACAGATGCATATCCGCGTCTTCATCTGGCGCTGTCAATACTCCACCGGCGGTACGTACCTGGAGTTTTATTACATCTTCAAAGGAGCGATCCTCATATCTTCCCGTTATCTTTTTTCCCTCGGGATTCGAATAAACAGGGAGGACCCGGGGATTGATTCCCGTCATATCGCATAACAGGCGGGAGAGAAGCAGTGATGTAGCTTCATCGGTTCCCGTGGATATCATTACTCTATCGTTTACATCCTCCGATTCGATTATTGCCTGGAGTTTTTCTTTTTCCTGTATATTAAGTCCCACGATTTTGCTGTCATCAATTCCGATAAGAAGAAAATCAAAAATCCCATCTTTTGCCTTCTCAATCAGGATTTTATTTACAGAGAAATTCCTTCGCCTCACCGAGAGATATTCGTTTAGCATTTTTGGGGGTATGTCCTTTTTCAGCTTTTCGATCACTCTTTTTGCCCTGTCGTCTCCCTTGCCGGCATGATAGCTTTCAACGGAGAACTTAATAACTTTTTCTATCAAGGGAATGAAAGACTCGTCCAAATAAGTGGGAGCGTTTCTAAAAAGAGAACTGAAAAGATAAACTTTTCCAAGTTTTTCTTTTTTCAACTTGATTGCATGCAATAATTTCTCAAGTCTTGTTTTTGCAGTTTCCTCATTTGCAATCATTTTCCGGGAGGCGACAAGTCCCCCATATATGGGCATATCGGTGGAAATAATCGCTCCCAGGAAATTGCCTTCTATTTCCTGGATCCATTTTATTATTTCTTCACAATCTCCAGGCTTATGGAATCTTCCCAGCAGTTTTTCCGGTGGTGTTATAAGCTCCAGGTTCGCCACCCGCCCCACTCTGATGGGCATTTTGTAAGTACAGGGACGGTTATCAAGAGGAATGAATAGAACTCGTTTTTTCATATAAGCTCCTTCCTGTCAAGACATATCGGCCGCTTGAAAAAAAGACTTTATAAAAGCTGAAATCGTGCCAAACAATAGGTCGCCCGCTTCCCTTCTCCTTTGCCTCGTGAATCCCATAGGTGAGACGTCTTGCATGATGGGACTCCCCATTGTTGAGGGAATTCTCCCCGTGGGTGACCCCAGGGAAAACTTTTTTTCTTGTACTGCCGATTTCGGTATTGCTTCTGCAATAGCCTCTTTTGAGCCTGCCGACATTAATTCCTGCAAAATCGGATCAATGGAAGATTCATCCGGGTAACCGTTAGCTTCACTTTCTTCTTCCTCTTTTCCATGTTTTTCCGATTCGATATATTCAAAAACACCTTCATCCGTTATACGGATCATTTCCTGTCCGTCATCATCAACCTGCTGCTGCCTATTCACTCTTGACCTGACGGATTTTCCTTTTTTCTTTATTTCGTCGTAATAGCTTTTTACAATCTTGAGTAACTCCCCGCGGTCGAACCAGATGCCCCTGCATCCGTTACAATATTCGACATCCACATCCCTGTGCCTGACAATTTGTAAGGATTTTCTACAGTTTGGACATTTGCGCTCCCCTTCTTTTACCATTTTTTTCCGGTCGTCCAGGCAATATGTCGTAAGGAGCCGTTTGGGAATTTTCCCTTTCTGAATAAATGCGCTCAACTCGTTTCCGTCAAGCCATAATCCGCCGCAAAAACGACATGTATCAATCTCAACCTCGAATAACTTGAGTTTATCCATCTGCAAAATACATACGGGACAATCCATATCATCACTCCTATCAAGCTCAGGCTATATCAATAATACTTCAATAATGATCATCAAGATCCTATAAGAACCTGTCTTAATTCCGGGAAAAAGTTCAGTAATTATTCAGCGCAGAGGGCGCAGAGTAAAACCTGTCGGGTTCAATGCGTGCTGAATAGTTACAAAGCTCAGAATGATGATCTTTATATAAATTTATGATAAAATATAAAAATATCGGTTATAATTCCGACATGATGCAGTAGCAATGACATGGTATATGGAAGGGGTTTTCAGGTGGGAATAGAAGTCATATATGCATGTATATCAGTGGTGAAAGACAGGTTGATGTGGTGAAGAGATTATGATATGTCCCGATTGTGGTCAAAATAATAGCGACAGAGCGACTTTCTGCGTCATCTGCGGCGCTCAGCTTGCAGGCGGTGACAGTGTTTTTGTCGCTCCGGGCAAAGAAAAGGAAGAGCCTCCGGGCATGGCCGCAAAAAGTCTTCGAGATGGTAGATACTCTATCCTGAAAGTGCTTGGCGAGGGAGGAATGGGAAGAGTATATCTCTCGAAAGACACAAAGATGGATTATCTTATCGTCATCAAGGAAATGCTTCCTTATTTTATGTCACCCGCCGAGAAAGAATACATCGAGAAAAGGTTCAAGGAAGAGGCAAAGCTATTATTCCGCCTGGATTTCCACGGTCTGCCGAAAGTTATAGATTTTTTCTCCGACAGGAGCAATCTGTATATTGTAATGCAATTTGTCGAGGGAGATAACCTGCAGGTAATTGCTGATAAACGCCCCGACAGCAGGATTTCAATTGACGAATGTCTTGTCTGGATGGATGAAATGTTGGATATCGTAGGCTATCTCCACAATCAGAATCCTCCTATCATCCACAGGGATATCAAACCTAAAAATATTATGCTCAATAATCGCGGGGAGATCTACCTTGTTGACTTCGGGCTTGCAAGAACAATTGGAATGCATACAAAAACAGGTACATCAGTCGGAACATACGGATACTCCTCACCGGAGCATTACTCGGGTAAGTTTGAATTATCCTCCGACATTTTCAGTATCGGCGCAACATTCCACCACTTGCTGTCTGGAGACGACCCACAGGGCAGAGATACGTTCGATTATCCTCCTCTGAAGAAATATATTAAAGATTTTCCGCAAAAACTGCAGGATATATTCGATAAAATGCTGGCAATGAGAAAAAGTCAGCGTTTCCAGAGAGTTGAATTTGTACGACAGGCGCTGGATATATTCATCAAAGAATACAGACTTCAACAGCAGGTGAAACCTACCGGGATTCCACAAAAGGCAATTGAGCAATTAAAACTTGTGTCCCAGAGTGTTGTTACTCCTGAGAATATTGTCATACCTGAAGTAAAGTCCCCGGAAGTTTCAAGAATTGTTCAAAAAGCCGACAACAAACAATCTCCTCCTGAAATATCGCCGCCTGCTTCTCCACCATTGGAAATTGGAATGAAAAAGCAAGTTCCATCGGAAAAAGTGGAGAAAAAATTTGTTGTTAAGCAAGAAAAAGATTCCGTGAAACCCGATAAAAAACAGGCTGACAAAAAACCTTCACATGCCGCCATGCAGGAAAAGCTCACAAAGCTTACCCACCCGATTAAACATAAAACATCGGAAGAACTGATCGGAAAAAGTGAAGAAAAGCAAAAAGTTCCCCCATCTCTAGGTAAATCCGAAACTTATGTAAAACTCGAAATTCCCTCAAAAGCTCGGGAAGAGAAGCCGTCAAAGAAACCTGAAGAAAAGCCGGGCAGGAAACCCGAAGATTTCAAGGTAAAACCCACAACAATAAGACCCTCAGGGATTACCGTGCAGGAAACCGATGACGACAGTCCCCTGGTAATTACTATTGAAGATGAAAGCAAGAAAGAAAGAATAAATAACAGGGAAACCGAGAAAGAGATTGACAAGTTTTCACTGGGGTTCTTAGATAAAGAGGATGGCGATACTCCGCCTGTGCCGATACCGGAGGAGCAGGCTGAACAGGTGATGAGCTTCTTAAAGGATATAGAAAACGGGATCACGCAGGATAAGAAAGACGCAGTACCGCCTGAGCAGACTAAAGTATTTAAAATTGAAAAATCCCCGGAATCAAAGATTCAGGAACCACGGGAGAAAAAGCTGCCGGAATTAAAAATTCATGAGCCGGAAAAGGATAAATTACCGGAACAGATTTTGGAAAAAGCTGAAGAAAAATCAGACAAAGAGACGATCAAATCCATACCAGGTAAAAAAGATAAAAAGCCCATCCCTGCAGCTATTAAGCCGGCAGTGAAGAAATCGTCGAAACCGGAAGAAAAGAAACCGCCGGTCAAAAAGCCTGTGGAGCAAAAAGCAGTTGTGAAACCGGTAGTGAAGAAACCATTGGAACCGGAAGAAAAAAAGCTGCCGGTCAAAAAGCCTGTGGAGCAAAAAGAGAAGAATAAAGTTGAGTCTCCCCGGAAAAAGTCTGCCCCGATAAAGCAGAAGGCAGTCAAACCTCCCGTGATAAAACCGGAAGTAAGCAAGCTTCCTGTAGTGGAGCCGAAAGTAATAAAGCCGCCGGTCAAAAAGCCTGTGGAGAAAAAGGAGAAGAAAAAAGTTGAGCCTCCCCGGGTAAAATCAGATGCCCGAAAAAAGCCTGCCCCGATAAAGCGAGAGGCTGCCAAACCTGTTACAAAAGTTTCTAAAAAATTCCCTGTAATACCTGTTGTAATAATAGCGATAATAGCTTTGCTGGGAATACTTGCGGTAGTATTCGGGGGTAAGTTTCTCCGCAGGAAAGCAAGACCTGTTTCATCTCCATTGCCCACGAAAGTGAGACCGACTCCCAAAAAGACGGTGAAGCCCACGAAAAAGCCAGTAATAACGCCTACGAAGCCTGTTAAACCGCCGGAGGCAAAGCCGGTCAAATTGATAGTCCCCCCTGAATCGGGAGCGGATCAAATTTCAGTAAAAAAGAACGGTGTGGATGTTGCAGTTCTGTCGGGAGAGGAAACAAAGGAGATAAAGCCCGGCACATACGATATTTATTTTGTCAAGGAGGGGTACGAGCAGATTGAGAAAAAGGATGTTTCAGTCAAATCACCGGACGATTTCAAGTCTGTTGTCGTTGGGTTGAAATGGGTAGAGACTCCACCCGAGACGCCTACTATGACTCCTCCTGAAAAAACCGCCCTGGAGGTTGCCATACCCGCCAAATCGGGAATCAAGAAAATAGAGTTCTTCAAGGCCGGCGAAAAGAAGGCTTCTGCAACATTGGTCGGTGAAAATTCCGGAAGTATTGAGCCCGGCACATATATGATCAAATTTTACAAAACCGGTTTTGTCCCGTTGAAAGAGTTTAATGTCAAGATCGAAGATTCAGGCGGTCTGGAAAAAATCGCCGGCGACCTGTCTTCAAAATGGAAGCCCAGGACAATTTCAATAAGCACCAATATAAAGGCAAAGGTCTATTTGAAGAATGAAGACACGAAAGCGATGATTATTAACGGTGATGAGACATCAAAGAACGGAGATCTTTATACAATATCGAAAAATGAAATTGCCGACGGTTCGTATTCTGTGACCGTAAAACCTGTCGCGTCGGGATGGAGAGACAAGAAATGCAATGTCAGTATTGGTGAATCCATGGACAGGAAAAATATCAAGTTCACACTTGAAAAAATACCGGTAAGTCGGCCCGCATACACCCCGACAAGATATACTCCCCCGCCAAGGCGCCCGGTAACACGTCCCCCGGTAAAGCCTTATAATCCTGTGGATGGGCACTAGACCGGTTATAAAAATTCAGTTTTTTCCAGGAAATATTGTATCTTTTGGCTCCCCCCTTCATCCCCCCTCGAAGAGGGGGGAAATCACATCCTCCACTACAGGGAATTTTGGTTGTTCAGAAAATTATCTATATGAGGATTCTGACAAATGAGGACTTTAAAGAATGAGGGTATTGACGAATGGGTGTTTTAGGGGAAACGCAAATACCGGTTTATACAGGGAATTCACTTTCATCCCATGGCAACAACTCCCAGTCAGATGATGGTAACTCCCTCTCCGCTTGCGGGGAGGGTTGGGGAGGGGTCAATCAGGGAACAATGAAGGGGCAATTTGGGGTCAGGAAAATTCCTATTCAATTTCTCAGAAAAGGACATCTCATATTTGACAGAAGAAAAAAATTACACAAAGTCAACAAGATAGTCCAAAGACATTATAAAGGTCAAATAATCATTATAAATCTTGAAAAATCTTACAACTCTATCATTACTACTCCCACTCACTTGATATTATCAAGAAGAATTAAGCCTTTAAAAGTCAGGTTTAATTCTGACAAAAGACTAAGAGAAAAAACAAGAAAAAGGGCAAAAGAACTACGAAAAAATCTGACTCACACCGAAAGGCTTCTATGGAATGCGCTTCGCAACAGAAATCTTGGGGTTAAATTCAGACGTCAACATCCGGTAGGTCCTTATATCGCTGATTTCTATTCTCCTGAAATCGCCCTTGTTATAGAAATTGACGGTGATTCACATTCTATTCCTGGAAGAAGAGATAAAGATATAATAAAAGATAAATTTTTAAAAGATCTCGACATTGATGTAATAAGGATTTTTGATTCCGAAATAATAGATAATCTTGATGGCGTAATCTGGAGGATAGATTCGATTATAAAAAAAAGGGGGGAGAGAGTTAAAAGACTCATCAGATGGTGTGGCGCCAGAAAGCTCAGAACAGGAGACCGGATTATCTCCGGTGAAAAACTCGAAAGTGTAAGAATATCCGGAATAGAAAACATGTTTGCGGACGAAGAAGTCTATGATATAGATGTTATTTCTTCTGATTCAATTATCACAGAAGCATGTGTGATTCATGCATTATAGATTTTTTTGGCTCCCCCCTTCATCCCCCCTCGAAAAGGGGGAAAATTACATCCTCCTCGCTTGCGTGGGAGATTAAGAGGGGGTAAATTTCGACAGAACCTGATAGAAATAGCTTATATAATCCCCATCCTGATCACCTCTTCCAAAATCTGCACAGCGTTTAACGCCGCTCCCTTTCTGAGGTTGTCCGAAACGACAAACATTTCTATACCCCTGTCTGTGGAAATGTCTTCCCTGATCCTTCCCACATAGACAGCATCCTTATGGGCGGACATTGCCGGGTATGGATATATGTTATTAAACGGATCATCACAGACCGTAACTCCCGGGGCGTCTTTCAGAATTTCTCTCACCCTGTCCGCCGTAATCTTCTTTTTCGTTTCAATATTGACAGACTCGGCGTGCCCGATTAGAACCGGAACTCTGACCGTTGTTGCGGTTATTCGCAATGAATCGTCGCCCATAATTTTGCGGGTTTCATATACCATCTTCAGCTCTTCCGTGCTATATCCGTTTTCCGTGAAACTTCCGATGTGAGGAAGCAGGTTGAAGCCTATTTGGTGGGGATAAACCTCGGCGTTTGTATCTTTACCGTCCAGGACTTCCCTCGTCTGTTTATTTACTTCCCGGACGGCCGCTTTCCCCGTGCCTGAGACCGCCTGATATGTGGCTACAACCACGCGTTCTATCCCAGCTTCATCATAAACGGGTTTTAGCGCCACAACCATCTGTATCGTGGAGCAGTTCGGGTTTGCAATTATTCCTTTGTGCAGTTTGATGTCCTCTGGATTCACCTCGGGAACCACAAGAGGCACATCGGGATCCATGCGGAATGTTTTCGAATTATCGACAACGATCGCGCCGGCCTCAACAAATTTATACGCATATTTTTCACTGGCGATATCACCGCCGGCAAAGAGAGCGAGCTCCACACCGGCAAAATCGGATTTCTCTATATCCTCAACAACGATTTTTTTATCTCTCACGGGGATCTTTCTTCCCGCTGACCGCGATGTGGCGAAAAGCCTGAGGTTGTTGACGGGGAAATCTCTTTGCAGAAGCACCTTTAACATTTCTCCGCCGACAAGTCCCGTAGCCCCGACAATTGCAGTGTTATATTTTTTCATAATTAATCCTCCAGGTAGCGGTTTGTTCATCGAATAGTTCGCATAGTTCGCGCATGGTTCGTGTAGTTGTTCGTAAAGTCTGTAAAGTTCGCAGAGTCTGTCGGCATGGGGTTGGCTCTGCCTGCCCTGAATTTATATCGGGGAATTCGTATCAGTGTTCGCATAGTTCGCAGGGGATAAACGGAGAAAAACCATTGATACCTCCGTGTTCTCCGTGTCTCCGTGGTGAAAAGCCTCCGTCACCCGTTCGCCTATTTCAATGAAAAGAAGCTCTTTATCTTTGAGAGTATCTGCTTGCTAAGTGATTCCACCTGTTTCTGTGCATTTTCCATTGCTTCCTTCCTGGAAGAAGCGTGTTTTGCCAACTCCAACTGCTCGATGGAATGCCTCTGGCGATACGCAATTTTATCACTTATCTTTTCTGCAAGTTCGGGATATTTGCTGAGGATTATCTTGAAGTCGTCTTTGTTTAACATTAAAAGCTGAACAGGAGTAATTGCTTTAATCGATGCAGATCTGGGTTCGCCGGTGAGAACTGATATTTCACCAAAGAAGTTACCGCTTGAAAGGTCTTTTGAAAGGAAAAGATGACCTTCCTCATTTTTCGCCATAACCTTGACATCGCCCGATTGTAGAATATAAAATGTGTCTCCCGTATTTCCCTGGCGAATAATCAATTCTCCATCGCTGTAAAGCTGAATTTTCAGTCTCTCGACAATATCCCATAACGCTTCCTCACCCAGTTCCTGCAGGAAGTCAATCGTGCGAAGAATATTGAACATCTCCTGCTTCGCGAGTCTTGGCTTCGATTCTTTCATATAAACATCCCTGATGGGAAACGGTATCTCTACATCATTTCTCTGGAAAACATACCATATTTTCTCCATCACCTCTGCCCGAATCCTGGGAACCAGGGAATATTCCCTGACGTAAAATCTCATTCTATAGTCAACGGAAAAATCGTTGTATTTTTCCAGGAATACCTGGGGAATAATCTCCTTTATAACTCCATCGCTCATAAGCGCGGATTCAATAAGAAACCTCTTTATGTTTTCCGGGGGATATTTATAGCGAACCCCCACTTTGACATAAACGCCATGAACCGTGGTTGGTGCTGAAAAGTTGAAAAAATCAACTTTAGAAAGCTCAGAATTGGGAATCGTGACATAGTCTTCCTCTCTTGATTTTATAGTGATCGCTCTCCACTCAATCCTTATAACCGAGCCCTCAATATTACCCACTTTAATCCAGTGCCCTATATCAAAAGGTTTCGATATATTCAGTGTAAGTCCGGCAAAAAGATTACCCAGAGTATCCTGAAGTGCAAGACCGATGACCGCCGTGATGATAGCCGAACCTGTTAAAAAAGGCTGACGTATATTGACTCCGAGAATAACGCTTAAAATGAAAAGCACAATCCCTAAAAAATAAACTGTCCTGGTTATATTGCTGACAATCTGGGGAACCTTGAAACCTCTAACCCGGGGGTAGTAGATGTTCAGGAGTACAAATATAATTACATCAAAAATAAGCATAAAAGAAAAGAATATAACAAAACACCATACCGCCTTAACAAGATGTGGTCTGAATTGCTCGGATTGTGAAGGAGGGGCATCCAGCAGGAACCACCACAGAGTGAAAGATGTGATGAATCCCCAGATAAGGAGTTTGATTTTTCTTCCTATATGTTGCGCTTCGGGTGAAGACCAACTCAGGATTTTATAAACGAGAAGAAGTATTATATAAAGTCCCAGAAATACAAAAATTGCCGAGAAATGGTCAAGCACCCCACCGTTTGGACTTTTCATCATCTCGGTAATTTGGGAGGGAAATATGCTGTTTTTAAGTAATAATTGATTCTCCCACATGATAAAACCCATCCTCTGTGATCTCTGCAGCGAATAGTTGCCGGTGAATAATAATCTTTCGACAACTGATCCGGTTTTACCTACCTCTTCTTTTTATAACTGTTCAACAAGGATAATCATCATGAAACTCTGCGCCTTCCGTGGTGAATAATTACTTTTTTTCAAATGGGAATATTATTTCTAAACAATTTCCATAAGTTGAATCTGAAATGTCAAATCCTTTCCGGCCATCGGGTGATTGGCATCAAGAAGGATGTTGCCGTCGCTGGATTCCAGGACTGTTGCAACAATTACTTTTCCATTGGCCATTTCCAGATCGAGTTTCTCTCCCGGTTTTGGCTCCATCCCTTCAGGAAAGTGGTCTTTTTTAAAATTAAATTTCAAATTGCTTAAATAAGGACCATACGCCTTATCTAAAGGAATCACGACCTTTTTTGATTTTCCCTCTGCCATGCCTGGAATAGCTTCCTCAAACCCGGGAATAACCTCTCCCTTGCCCAAGGTAAATTGAAGCGGATCACGGCCTTTTGAAGAATCAAAAACGGAGCCGTCATTAAGAGTCCCTGTATAATGGACTTTTACCCTGTCGCCATTTTTTGCAACGGTCATTTCCCCAACCTCCTTTTTATTGTAAATCACAAATCTTGCGAAAATGAAAGCTATATATCGCCAGCTTCCCAAATCACTCAAATAACAAGGGGAGGCTTTAAATCCTCCCCAAATATTAACTTGATGTTAGTTTTATTATTACTGGATGAAAAATCAATTAATTTCTTCTACTTCTTCTTCATCTTCTTCTTCAAGTATTGGAATTATGGGCTTTATATTAATTTGCCGATATCTTCTCATACCGGTTCCGGCCGGGATAAGCTTTCCGATAATAACATTTTCCTTAAGTCCCACGAGGTAATCAGTTTTTCCCTTGATAGCGGCGTCGGTCAATACCCTTGTGGTTTCCTGGAAAGATGCCGCTGACAGGAAAGAGTCCGTTGCAAGTGAAGATTTGGTAATGCCAAGAAGCATGGATTTTGCTATTGCCGGTTCCTTGCCTTCCTGTTTCATTCTCAAGTTTTCTTCCTCGAATGTGAATGTGTCAACAAGACTTCCGGGTAGGAAGTTGGTGTCTCCGGCTCTTTCAACTTTGAGCCTGCGCAGCATCTGTCTTACTATGACCTCAAGATGCTTGTCATTGATATCAACACCCTGTGAGCGATATACATCCTGGATTTCATCCACCAGATATCTCTGAACCGCCTTGATTCCCTCGACCCTGAGAATATCATGGGGATTCCTATTGCCATCGGTCAATTCCTGACCAGGCTTCACGTGATCTCCCTCGTTGACCAGCAGTTTTGTAGGAAGAGGAATCTTGTCATGTACATCGTTTTCCTTTTCGTTTCCTGTTAAAGATTCAACGGTAATCACCCGGGTATTTTTCTTCTGGTTTATTGACAGTCTTATAATTCCCTCTATGCTTGCAATCTCGGCAAAACCCTTGGGCTTCCTCGCCTCGAACAGTTCTTCCACCCTGGGAAGTCCCTGAATAATATCCTCAACAGCCACACCACCGAGGTGGAATGTCCTGAGTGTAAGCTGGGTTCCCGGTTCACCGATAGATTGGGCGGCGATTATGCCTACTGTCTCACCGATTTCAATAATTTCTCCCGAGCCCATGTCTCTTCCGTAGCAGTTTGAGCAGACTCCATGCCTCGTTCTGCATGTCAGAACGGATCTGATTCCCACTTTACGCTTTTCCTCGGGCATCTTATTGATGAAAATTTCGAATTTGTCGGTATCGTCCAATTCGATGGAATTTTTCTTGCAATATTTTTTCCATTCGGAGCGGATATAGTCTTGAAATACATTCATGACCTTTTCGGCAGTTATATCCGAGATAAGCGCATCTTTCTTTAAAATAACTTCTTCGGTTGCCGGGTTTTTAATATCGCTTGCCAATGTTCTTCCGCGAATTCTCTGGTATAGTAAGAAATTCTCTTCAATGTCTTCATTGGGCCTGATTGCATCCATCCATATATAATTTCCGTCCATAGATATAATATTTTCGGGTATTTCCAAATCAAGCACAGCGTCGCAGTTTGTGCATTCTATCATTCCATAGTGATTGATGTGACCACAACTCTGGCATACAACCCTCTTGAGGCAATCCCACTCACGAACAATAATGTCCTGCGCCACGTCGATAAGACGTCGGGTGAGATAACCTGAGTCTGCAGTACGAAGAGCGGTGTCTGCAAGTCCCTTTCTTGCTCCGTGAGTTGAAATGAAATACTCGAGAACCGACAGTCCTTCCCGCAGGTTTGCCTTGATTGGAAGGGGAATAATTCTTCCGGCGGGGTCCGACATCAAGCCTCTCATTCCGGCAATCTGCTTGACCTGTGAAGGATTACCCCTTGCTCCCGATGTAGCCATCAAATAGATAGGATTCAACGAACTGAGGTTCTTCATCATTGCTTTTTCCACTTGTCGCGTGGCGTCAGCCCAGACCCGGATAACCTGTTCGTTTTTTTCCTCCGGGTTTAAATATCCATGAAGGAAAAATTCTTCTATTCTCTCGACAACTTTATCTGCGACGTGAAGTATGTCTTCCTTATCAGGCGGTATTTCAACATCTACGATTGAAATGGTGGTTCCGGAGCGTGTTGCATACTTAAATCCTAACGACTTGACATTATCAAGGAGATAGGCTGTGAACTTATTTTTGAAATTGCTGTGGAATTCAGCAACAAATTTATTGAGTTTCTTTTTATTAATTACATAATTCAGGAATGGCACTTTTTCCAGCGGATTTATTCTACTTCTCACTGAAGAGCCAAATCTGAATTCACCCGGGATAGCTTTATAGAATATAATCCTACCTACTGTGGTGGTTTTGATTACATCTTCTACCGGGTCCTTATAGTAACCGTTTTCATCCGGTATAATTTCTTCATCTGTTTCCTTAAATACGGAAACTCTGACATTTATAGGAGCCTGTAGCTCAATAAATCCTTCTTCATATGCGAAAATCGCCTCATCCATCGTGGAGAAGGTCATTCCTTCCCCTTTCATTTTCCTTCGTGTTTTAGCTTTTTTCGTTTTGGAGCGGGGATCATCGATATGGCAGTATGTCAGATAATATATTCCCAGAACCATATCCTGCGTGGGAGTTGTCGCCGGGCTTCCATATGAAGGCTGGAGTATGTTGTTTGCCGACAACATCAGAATTCTCGCCTCGGCTTGTGCGTTTGCTGAAAGTGGAAGGTGTACAGCCATCTGGTCACCGTCAAAGTCAGCATTATAGGGTGCACAAACGAGGGGGTGAATCTGAATTGCTTTTCCCTCAACAAGTATCGGTTCAAAAGCCTGGATTCCCAGACGGTGAAGAGTCGGAGCACGGTTCAGAAGCACCGGGTGGTCAGTGATAACCTCTTCGAGAACATCCCAGACTTCAGGGCGAACACGTTCGACCATTTTCTTCGCGCTCTTTATATTGTGAACAAGATCACGTTCTACAAGTTTCTTCATTACAAAGGGTTTGAACAACTCTAATGCCATTTCCTTGGGAAGTCCGCATTGATGAAGCTTCAGGTTGGGACCCACAACAATAACTGAACGCCCCGAGTAGTCAACTCTCTTACCCAACAGGTTCTGTCTGAATCGTCCCTGTTTTCCTTTTAACATATCGGAAAGTGATTTCAGCGGTCTGTTATTGGGACCCGTAACAGGTCTTCCTCTTCGACCGTTGTCTATCAGGGCATCGACAGCTTCCTGCAACATTCTCTTTTCATTTTTGACAATGATTTCAGGAGCTCCCAACTCCAGTAACCTCTTCAGACGGTTATTTCTGTTGATAACTCTCCTGTAAAGGTCATTGAGGTCAGATGTTGCAAAACGACCTCCGTCCAATTGCACCATCGGTCTCAATTCGGGAGGTATAACTGGAACTCTCTCAAGAATCATCCATTCGGGCATGTTACCTGAACTGCGGAATGCATCAACCACTCCCAGTCGCTTTATTGCCTTTGCATGCTTCTGTCC
The DNA here is from genome assembly GCA_021107945.1 of Vulcanimicrobiota bacterium. GTDB lineage: Bacteria > Vulcanimicrobiota > JAJTBE01 > JAJTBE01 > JAJTBE01 > JAIORV01. Next base: position 106,596 of record JAIORV010000157.1, read on the forward strand.
GGAAAGAGTTCTTACATCCTCGCGAAGTTGCGTATATAATTCATCAAGATCAATTTTCTTGAGAAGCTCACGAATTGCTTCCGCTCCCATCATTGCAACGAAATCATTCCCCCATTTTTTCCTTGTCTCGCGGTATTCCATTTCCGTTAGTAATTCCTTGTATTTCAGGGGAGTATCTTTGGGATCAATTACAACATAAGCAGCGAAGTAAATAATTTTTTCAAGTATCCGGGGAGACATCTCAAGGAGTAATCCTATACGGGAAGGAACACCCTTGAAATACCAGATATGCGTCACAGGGGACGCCAACGATATATGACCCATTCTCTCTCTTCGAACCTTGGAACGGGTTACTTCAACTCCACATTTGTCACATATTACGCCCTTGAAACGGACACGTTTGTATTTGCCACAATGGCATTCCCAGTCCTTAACGGGTCCGAAAATCTTCTCACAGAACAGCCCGTCTCTTTCGGGCTTTAATGTTCTGTAATTGATTGTCTCAGGCTTCTTGACCTCTCCATAAGACCATTCTTCTATTTGTCCCGGCGAGGCCAGGCCGATTTTCATAGCCTCAAAATTATTGACATCAATCAAGATTCAAACCTCCCAGATGGATATTAGAAATTGACAATGTTTATCTTCCGCCGCCGGTCATTTTCAGGACTTCCTGTCCCAATTCCTGGCTCAACTCGAGTCCCAGTTCTTTTGCGGCGGATGTACGTGCATCATCAACCTCAACGCTTTTTATATCAATTTCTTTGACTGCTCCGTCCTTGGTGCCGGATAGGATCTTCACATCAAGGCAAAGACTTTGCATTTCTTTTATAAGTACTTTAAATGATTCAGGGACTCCAGGCTCCATAACATTCTCGCCCTTGACTATCGCTTCGTATGTTTTGACTCTTCCAACCACGTCATCGGATTTGACTGTCAGGAGTTCCTGTAATGTATATGCGGCACCATAGGCTTCCAGTGCCCAGACTTCCATTTCCCCAAATCTCTGTCCTCCAAATTGCGCCTTTCCACCAAGAGGCTGTTGGGTAATAAGGGAATATGGGCCCGTCGAGCGTGCGTGAATTTTATCATCAACCAGGTGAGCAAGTTTCATCATATAAATCTGTCCCACCATAACCATACTGTCGATAGCGTCCCCGGTTCTTCCATCGAAGATGATGGTTTTACCTGTTTCCTTGACGGTCTTGTATTTTTCCACATACTGGGTATAGTCTTTCAGCAGTGCATTGTCATAGTTAATATTATCGTGCTCCAGGGAGCTCTTACAGAAGTCTTTGATAGACTTCTGAGTCAGTATTTCCTTTATTTCATCCTTGGTAACCGGGACATTATTATTCTCGCAAATTTTTCTTATCTGCGCTGGAAGTTGTTCCTTGTTTCGACTCATTTCTTCGATGGATTCACGGGAAATGTATATATGCCTTTCCCGGAAGAATTTACCAAGTCTCTCATCGACTGTGTCGTACCCGATTACTTTTTCCATATCCTGACGGCTGACTTTGATTCCCTGGCGTGCCAGGTCTCTCTTGAGGTGAGCCATCTTTTCAAACTCGATTATCTCCTCTTCCTTTGCGGAGTCAAAAACCGGACACTCGAACGCGAGTCCCAGTTCTTTTGCGGCGTAACCCAGGTGTGTTTCGAGGATTTGGCCGATGTTCATACGAGAAGGAACTCCAAGGGGATTGAGGACGATTTGGACCGGCGTGCCATCAGGCAGATACGGCATATCTTCTACGGGCAATATCTTGGCGATAACTCCCTTGTTGCCGTGACGCCCTGCCATCTTGTCGCCCTGCAGTATTTTCCTCTTCTGCGCTACATAAACTCTGACAAGTTTGTTTACGCCCGGAGGAAGTTCGTCCCCTACATCACGGGAGAATACTTTCGTATCAATAACCTGTCCCTTTTCACCGTGGGGAACCTTGAGAGATGTGTCTCTAACGTCTCTTGCCTTTTCGCCGAATATTGCCCGCAGGAGTCTCTCCTCCGCTGTCAATTCTGTCTCTCCCTTTGGAGTGACCTTGCCAACAAGGATATCTTCCGGCCAGACATCGGCGCCGATTCTGACAATTCCCTGTTCATCCAGATCTTTGAGTGCATCTTCGCCGACGTTGGGAATATCCCGGGTTATCTCTTCCGCTCCCAGTTTTGTGTCACGGGCTTCACATTCATATTCTTCAATATGTATTGATGTGAAAACGTCATCCATAACAAGAGCTTCGCTGATGAGGATTGCATCCTCGTAATTGTAGCCTTCCCAGGGCATGAAAGTACAGAGTACATTTCTTCCCAGAGCAAGTCTTCCACCCACACTGGAGCTTCCGTCCGCGAGAACGTCTCCGATTTTTGCCATAGTACCCTTTTTTACAAGGGGCCTCTGGTTAATACATGTTCCGGCGTTGGATCTCTTGAATTTCGACAGACTCTCTCTCTGGAATACGCCCTTCTTGTTCCTGTAACATCCACATTCAGGACATTCAATGTCCGGAGTTTTACGATCTACCTTTTTCTTGTCCCATTTATGTCCGCATATGGGGCAGATAAAATTGCCGCTCTCAACAAGTTTAATGCTCTCAAGATCATTCTTGTCAAGTAGCTTTGTAGTAACGGTTTTTGCATTTACACTTACAATCTCCCCATTTCTCCTGGCTATGAGGAGTGAACCGGAATCTTTAGCAGATCGGAATTCCATTCCCGTTCCCACCAGCGGGGCTTCCGGGCTGATAAGAGGAACCGCCTGACGTTGCATATTTGCGCCCATAAGCGCTCTGTTTGCATCATCGTGCTCCAGGAAGGGGATCAATCCCGACGCGATACTGATAACCTGCTGGGGTGAGACGTCCATATACTGCACATCTTCACGCCTGACCATCAGGGTCTCATCTTTATAACGACATACAACCCTGGGGTTAATCATATAGTAATTCTCATCTAGAATCGTGTTGGCCTGCGCCACGATGAAAACATCTTCCTCGTCGGCTGCAAGATAATCCACCTCGTTGGAGACAAAGCCTTTCTCTACTTTTCTGAAAGGCGACATAATAAATCCGAATTCATTGACCTTCGCATATGTTGCCATATAGACAACCAACCCGATATTGGGACCTTCCGGAGTTTCAATGGGGCAGATCCTGCCATAGTGAGAATAATGCACATCCCTGACTTCAAACCCGGCTCTCTCTCTGGAGAGTCCTCCGGGACCCATAGCGGAAAGTCTTCTTTTATGCGTCAACTCGGAAAGTGCATTTGTTTGATCCATGAACTGACTGAGTTGTGAAGAGCCGAAGAATTCTTTAATAGACGCTACCACGGGTCTTATATTAATGAGTACCTGGGGTGTAACCGTCTCGACATCCTGAACGGTCATCCTTTCTTTTACAACCCGCTCCAGTCTGAGAAGTCCCACTCTGAATTGATTCTGTAAAAGTTCGCCGACCGCTCTAATTCTGCGATTCCCCAGGTGATCAATGTCATCTTTTTTCACGGGAATGCTATATGTAAGCGGGGGCTCTTCCACAGTCATCTTTTCACCCTTCATAAGGGCGACAATATATTTGAGCACAAATAATATATCTTCCGGAATTAAGGTTCTCCTGTATTCGAGAATGTTGTCACACTCAACACATTTGAGACTTCCGGATTTATTCAACCCACCACAATGGGAGCATGTAATGTTTATGCCAAGTTTCTTGTTTAGCTTGTATCTTCCAACCCTTGCCATATCATATCTTTTTGGATCAAAGAACAGGCTTGTCAGCAGTGTTCTGGCGCTATCCACCGATGGAGGATCGCCGGGACGAAGTTTCCTGTAAATCTCAACCAGGGCCTCATCCATACTCTTGACATTGTCTTTTTTCAATGTAGCTTCAAGGAGTTCTTCCTCGTTGAAAAGCTCATGAATATCCTGGTCGGTTTCATATCCCAGCGCTCTGACCAGAACTGTGACTGGAGTTTTTCTTGTCTTGTCGATACGACAACTGATTACACCATGTGAATCAGTTTCGAACTCCATCCAGGCTCCCCGGTTAGGGATAATCTGCGCCGTGTAGAGAGGTCTGCCCGATGGGTCATAAGAAATTTGAAAATAGACCCCGGGTGAGCGTATAAGCTGACTTACGATTACCCTCTCCGCTCCGTTAATTATGAAAGTCCCCTTCTCGGTCATGTAGGGGAAATCACCCATGAAAATTTCCTGTTCCTTAACTTCCTTAACCTCTCCGTCTTCCTTGGTGATCAGTCTCACCTTTACCTTGAGAGGCCTTGCATATGTCATGTCCCTATCCCTACAATCCTCTACAGAATATGTAGGTGGATCAAGCGAATGCTCCATGAATTCCAATACAAGGTTTCCGGTAAAATCCTCGATGGGAGAAATTTCATTAAATATTCCCTTCATTCCCTCGCTCAAGAACCACTGAAAAGAATCTTTCTGTAATTGTATGAGATCAGGAATCTCCAGAACATTTGGAATTGTCTGGAAGCTGAGAAGCTTGGAAGTACTTGTTTGGTCAGTAAGATTAGACATATAGATCCTCCTTACAAAAAAAGAAAAAGTGGGGTGAACATAAGCATCCTGCTCACATATTCTTTATATCCCACATTGATAATATGTTTCCACCCGCTTATATGTTAGTGTAATTATCACCCTAAGAAGAACAAGAAAATAATAATATCACATTAGTAATTACTTGTCAACTAAATTGACAACCCGATATTTAAAAAAAAACTTTTTATCAAATGAATTGATCCTGAGTATATTCGGGTACTTATTTAATTTTATTACTTCTGTAAACCTTATCAGAATATAAAAACCCTCCATGATTTTCTTCAACTTATATTAGTACACGGATTCGTTTTTCCTTCTTCATTTTGGCAAATATAAAGTTTATTTTTTGCCAAATTTCTAAAGGGCAGAAATACAAAAAACATGAAGAACTAAAGTCCAGGTATTTCTTCGCTCTTCATATCTTTTGTGAAACCGCCGGCAGGGAAGCGGAATTCGTCCCCCATAATCCGTCCTGAGGGTATCGAAAAAGACCTTTAATATGTTTTATCGATGGTCTCGCATCCCTGTTCCAATATTCAACCGGGCTTAAATCAGTTTCATTACAGTTTTTCCGAGTCGTATCTCATCTCCCACATTCAGGAATTGCTGAACTCCCTGAGCGATGCGGACGTTATTGATGAAACTTCCGTTTGAAGAGCCTACATCCTCAAAGAGGAATCCGTCGTCCTTGCGTATGATTCTGGCATGACGCCTGGAGATATAGGCTTCCTGATCGATGTCCGTCATGTCTATCTCCGGGAATATCCCGTCAGCGGGACTCTGTCTTCCTATGTTTACTATATCCTTGTCAAGGACATATTCCTCACCGGTACTCTCGAGGACAAGCTTTGCCACGCCGATGGGAGTTTCCGGAGGTCCTTCTTCTTCTCCCTCTTCTCCCTCTATCACTTCTACCTCTTCTTCCATCTCCTCTTCAGCGGCAATGGTATCGAGGCTGGCGCCACAGTCGTCGCAGAATTTTGACCCGGCAGGATTCTCGGAGCCACATGCGGGGCAAATTATCTCACCCGTGGGAGTTTCCTCGGGCTCACCAAGAGGCTCCTCCTCTTCAATTATTTCTTCCACTTCCTCCATTTCAGGGGATGGAGCGGTGGGTAACTTGGATCCACAATCTTCACAATAGGCTGCGCCCTCAAGGTTCTCCGCCCCGCAGATCGTACACTTCATGGTTACTCCTCCTTGTATAATTCTATGTTTTCATATAATAAAAAAATGCTATTTCATAATCAGTTAATGGGTGGAACCTGATCCAGTAGTTGGGTGAGTTTTCTTGTGCCGTATTCCAACTTCTTTGTTCCACGAGAGGTCATTCGCGCACCGCCTTCGATACGCTTTGCCTCTTCCATTGCCTGATCGGCAAGATCCTTCTGTCCATGTTGCAGGAGCGTCGTGGCGGCGGAGCGTAAAAGCCTGGTGGCTTTTGTTCTGTCACCGGCCTGGGCAAATTCGAGGGCTTTGGTCTGTTGCCTGAATACAGATACAAGATCCACAATCTGAATGACCTTCGGATTGACCCGGGACGCAAGCCTGCTGTCAGTTGTATAAGTTATTGTAATGTCTTTTTCAAGAGTCTCTTCCCTCATTCCTTCCAGGGGAATTTCATATGAAAGCTTGACCTGCGCAACTCTGTATGTACCTGCCCGACGAGAGGGAAGCACCAATTCGTACATGACCGATTGAACTTCGTTCTTCTGAAGATCCTGTAATTTTATTGTTGCAACCCTGTCAACAGTGGGAATAGAGCCCAGGTCATTTATAAGGGGCTTTACTTTATGAGCTCTTCGAATATCAACACCCTTTGCCACTTTCACAGAGATCTTTGGGTTCAGGACAGTTACAGACTGTACACCTGTCAATTCCTGGGTGAAGATTTCGGGGATATCCCGGGGAATATCAATGTAGTATGATTTACCCCTGCAACCATTGGCGATATCAAGTAACAACTTCTCATTGAAATCGTCTCCCACGCCGATTGTCGAAAATGATATCCCACGCTCCGATCCCTCTATACACCTGGTCTTACATTTTCTCTCATGTAGCGTAAGTCCGTCGGTGAGAAGAATGCAGTGATTTGTCCTGTCTTTTGAGAAATTTGTTGATATCTGCTCCATGGAGGCATTTATACCTCTTAGCATTTCCGTGCCGGAACCTACATCTATATGATCAATATTTCTTATTATTCTCTTTGCCGATTCTTTATCATGAATAGGACCGGCAGGAATTACAACCCGTGCCTTGTCGGCAAAGGCGATAATTGAGCATATATCATTAGGTCTGAGCTGATCTATAAGATGTTGTACCGCAGAAACCACATACTCAAGTTTTTCCGCCGCGTACATGGAGCCACTCTTGTCCAGAACAACTGCAAGATTCATCGCAGTGGTACCTTCCGTAGTTGTGGTCTTCCCCGGAAGTACATCCGCCAGAAGATAAACAAGCTTGTTCTCGCTGGTTACCATTACATTTTGATAACTGACCTGGCAATCAAGTATAGCTGGAGTACTCATATACTCTCCTCCTTATATTAAATGAGTTACTTCCCCAAGAAAAACAGGATTTCTCCAGTAATTCAGACCATTGTAAAGTTGAAAGAATAATTCCAATATTTACAAGGATTTTTTATTAGAACAGAAAAAATGTAACATACACAATAATAATTTTACTATTGACTAAAAAAAGCATTCTCGACAAAACCATTGTTTTCCTTCAAATATTCTTGGAATTTCTCCTCTTTGCGTTTTTTATAGCCATTCAACACAGAGGACACCGATAAGTTTCCCGGATCCCAATGTGAAATGGGCAAGATAACTGGAAAAACATAAATAAAAAGAAACTGCTTTTCGGTTTGAGGTGAAATCTTTTTTGGTGTATAATAGAAAATATTATTCCCGGAAGGAGCGATTATAAATTGGAAACTTACAGCCGCCATATCATATCGGAATTGTCAGGCTGCAATTCCGACTACCTCGAAGATACGGATAAAATCCGCGAAATAATTATTAACGCGGCAATTTCAGCTAACGCCGAGGTAAGAGAAGTGGCCGTACACAAATTCAGCCCCCAGGGGGTAAGTGGAGTTGTTGTAATTGCGGAATCGCACCTTTCCATCCACACATGGCCTGAAGTGGGATATGCCGCCATAGATATTTTCACCTGCGGCACGACAACAAAACCACAAGAAGCCTGTAAATACCTGGCCGAGCAACTGGAGGCCGATGAAATATATCAGACAGAAATAAAACGCGGAATACCGGGACAGAATGGCAGATTTTTTCACCAAAAAGCCAACGAGTCAAGATCTGTAGGAGGGGTTTCCCAACCCCGATAAACACAGACCGGAAAACGCAACCGAATCTGTAGGAGGGACGTCCCCGTCCCGATAAACGGATGGCGAGGATTCCATAAGATTAACCCCCAGCTTTAGCTGGGGGCATAGCAGAAATCTCCTGCCGCAGGCAGCCACTTCAGTGGCTGCCCCATACATATTCTTCGTGTACTCCGTGTCTCCGTGGCTAATACCCATTCACAGAGAGGATCCAAATTGACCAAAAAATCAGCCTGCAAAAATATATTAATCGTAAACCCCTGGATTGTCGATTTCAAGGCGTTTGACTTCTGGATAAAACCGCTGGGACTGCTCTACATCGCATCAATCCTGAAAAAGAATCATTATAATATTAACCTTATAGATTGCATCGATCGTCATCACCCTTCCGTCGAAGGGAAAACCAGGTTCAGACCCGACGGAACGGGCAAATTTTATGATACGAGAATCGACAAACCCGCCTTTTATAGGGATATTCCAAGGCGTTACAAAAGATACGGCCTGCCAATTGATACCTTCAGGAAAGAGCTGGAAAGGATACCCGCACCCGACGTTATCCTTGTCACGTCGGTTATGACATACTGGTATCCCGGCGCACATCTCGCCATTGAGATTTTGAAACGGCGATTTCCAGAAACACCGGTAATGCTCGGTGGAATATACCCGACGCTTTGTCCCGATTTTGCAGAGAAAAAATCTGGCGCAGACATTGTCATCAGCAAATTTAACATTGCCGACTTTTTAGAGATTATCGGCGATATCACGGGAACAACTCCCGACTTCATCCCGAACGGTTTTCCGGAATTTCCATATCCCGCATTCCAACTATATGAAAAAATCAGTTATGGCACAATCCTCACATCAATGGGATGCCCTTTCAACTGCTCATATTGCGCCTCAAAACGCCTCTACCCCGGTTTTATACAGAGAAACCCGCAAGATGTGGCAGATGAGATTATATATATGGCGGACAATTTCAATATCGACAAATTTGCATTCTACGATGACGCCCTTCTTGTGAACGCAGGAAGTCATTTAATACCTATGCTGGAAAGAATACTCAATTCCGGTAAAAAGCTAAGGTTCTTCACGCCCAACGGGCTTCACGCAAGATTTATAACGCCGGAGGTCGCTTCTCTGATGTGCAAAACCGGGTTTGAGGATATAAGGCTCAGTCTGGAAACATCCGATGAGGAAATGTTGAGAAAAACCGGCGGCAAAGTAACGGCGGGGGAATTGACCGGCGCGCTGAATCGATTGGAGAAGGCGGGGTACAATTCCGGGGACATAGCGATATATATAATGATGGGACTTCCGGGGCAGACGGTTGAAGAATGTAACAGGACACTCGATTTCATCCACAACGCCCGCGCCCAGGTCAGGCTTTCCAATTACTCACCCGTACCAGGAACCGCCGACTTCGAGAACCTCAGAGGATCATACGGGGACAAGCCGGACAACCCTCTCTTCCATAATAATACATATCATCATTACAAGGGACCGGGAATGTCGTTCGAGGAGAGGGAGTATTTGAAGAAAAGGTCGTTTAAATTAAACTCAAAGATATTGAACAGGACATCTGTGTAAGTCATTTATACACCACAGAGGACACAGAGTTTCTTAATGAAGTTAACACTTTTGACAGTTATGTATGAGCGGTTTCCTGACCGCGATAAATCCACTGCACAGGCTCAAATACAAAATCCCCGTACAGACTATAATTTCATTCTATGCAAAGGAATTTCGAGACAAAACAGCGTAATTAATAAGCAAATCCCATGTTCCATTAATCGGAGGCAAAAATGCTATTAATTTATTATCTCCGGAAGGGTGACCTATGTTTGCTATAAAAGTGGAGAACCTTCGAAAGCGATTCGGAAATGTTGTTGCCGTTAGCAATGTCAGCTTCAGTGTTGAGAAGGGAGAAGTCTTTGGCTTTTTGGGACCTAATGGGGCTGGAAAGACCACAACCATAAGGATGCTTACAGGTATATTGACACCCGATGTCGGCAAAGTAGTAATCGAAGGGATAAATCTAAGAGAGAATCAGATCCGGGCAAAGATGAAAATGGGCGTCGTACCCGAAACCGGGAATGTGTATATTGATTTGACTGCAAAGCAGAATCTGTATTTAGCTGGTAGGTTCTATGGGTTACCAAAGAATATACTGGAGAAAAAATCAGAGGAGCTTCTTTCCACTCTTGGACTGCATGAAAGAAGAAATGACTTTGTCAGAACTTTCTCTAAGGGGATGAAACAGCGAATAAGTATCGCATGTGCGATAATACATAATCCGCAGATACTTTTTTTAGATGAACCTACAGAAGGATTAGATGTTCAGAGCCGAAGGCTGATACTTGATATAATAACTGATCTGAATAAAAAAGGGAGCACCATTTTCCTGACAACCCATAATATTGAAGAGGCGAATAGGTTATGTGAGAGGGTATGTATCATCAACAAAGGAGAGATTGTAGCTATAGACAGACCTGAAAAATTGAGAGGCACTTTTGATAAGACTCAATCTATTGAGGTATCCTTTGACAGAAGCGTTAACAGCGATTTGTTCACTTCCGGGTTCATATCTAAGATTGAAATGTATGGGGATAAATTGCGATTATACACAAACGACCCGGATAAAACAGTCAAACATATTGTAGCTTTGGCGGAAAAGAAAGACTTACGGATAATTTCTATGACCATCTGTGGCGCCAGTCTTGAAGAAGCATTCGTCAGGCTTACCGGGGGTGAAAAATGAAGCATTCTGTCTTTCTACGGGGCGTCATCGTTACCGCTGAGAAAAACATAAGAATATATTACAATAAAGCTCCGGTTATCATATTCGGTCTCCTTTTCCCGCTCTTCATGTTTTTTGCCTTTTACATGGGAAGGAAAATCGACGTCTCAGTATTTTTCCCCGGGTTCCTTGCTATGGCTTTATTTTTTACCGCATCATCTGTAGGCCCACTAATCACACCATGGGAAAAGCAGGCGGGAACTTACGAAAGATTACTATCCTTTCCTGTCAGCATCAATACCATAATACTGGGCGATGTACTGGCAGGAGCGCTTTTCGGACTGATCATCACATCCATCGCCATGACAGTTGCTGTCTTTTTTCTTGAGATTGCCGTCAACAACCTCATACTTTTGGCAATTACTATCATCCTGGGAAGCCTGTGTTTCGCATCACTGGGCGTTCTTTTGGCATCACCGTCGGTTCGCTCCCCCTCCCATATAATGATGTTCTCAAGTTTGATACGTTTCCCATTGATCTTTATTAGTGGTGTTTTCATTCCTCTGACGGAACTACAAGGAGGAGGAAGGATTCTCTCATATATCTCTCCCCTTACCTATCTTGTTGATTTGTTCAATGCAAGCCTGACCGGAACCTCAGTATTTTTCCCGGTTTTGGATATATTTGCTTTGATTCTATTTACCTGTGGGTTCTTATTCATAGCTAACAGATTTCATAAGAGGAACTTGATGAAGGGACTGTAAGCGGAAAAAAACGAATCCGACATCCATTTATCCTTCTTTTCTTACCGGGAAGACGCTGAAGCGTCTGAAGCAGTGAGGGTTGTGTGTATTCTCTTCTTCCCCCGGATGAATCCGGGGTTATTCTCATGGGAGGTTTAAAAATCTCCGCTACCATTTTGGAAGTGAGAAATGAGAGGCGGGAAGCGGGATCCGACCTCCGCCCTCCGCTCTCCGTATCTCCGTGGTAAAAAAAACCGACAACTGACCTCCGTCATCCGTCATCCGGTTCCATCTCTATATCATGTTCCGTCGTCTGTCCTGCGACCACGGAAACTGACGCCGAATAATCCTGATATCCTGATTTTACGGCATGAATCGTTTGGTTACCCTCGTCAATTCCGTTGAGCTTGAAGCTCCCGTTTCCTCCGGTTTTAACCTCGGTGTCTCCGATGAATACAAGGACATCCTTTACAGCGTTCCCGGAAGTGTCGGTTACAACTCCTTCGACGGCTCCGTTTGTATGTTTCCTGGTCATTTGGATGTTTTTGGTTACTTCTTCTCCGGCATTTACATCAACGCGATCCGAGGAGTTAAAATAGCCTGTTTTTTTGGCGGTTATGGTTGATGTGCCCTCCTTGACACCTGTCAACTTGTAATTTCCGTCAGCGTCAGTGAATGTTTCAACCGATCTTATCTTAACGCGGACATCTTCCAGAGGATCTCCTGAATCAGCATCGGTTACCATACCCGACACTGTCCCGGTTGTAGAAACCGGTGTCATGGAGAAGTCATAATCGGTTGTCTGCCCGGCCGCAATGGAGATATTTGCGGTATAGTATTCGTAACCACATTTTTTGGCGGAGAGAAGGCGGTTCCCGGCCTTTATACCGGTCAGCGAGTAATTGCCCTGCTTGTCCGTTTTCGTGTCAGAGCTTCCGACCACGATATTCACACTTTCGATGAGATCGCCGGAAACAGAATCGGTCACGGTTCCCTGCACATTACCCCTCGATATTTTGGGATCCATCTTGATATCCCTGATAACGGTTTCGCCTGCCTTCACATTCACGGTTCCCACATAGAACTTGTAGCCTGATTTATCTGCAAAAATGAATCTGGGACCGAAAACAGCCCCGGTCAGCTTATACCTACCGTCGGAGTCGGTTTTTGTCTCATTCAAACCGATTAAAACCGTAACATCCTCAAGGGTTGCGCCGGTCTGACTGTCGGTTACGACTCCTGTTACAGTTCCCTTTATGGTAAAAGGCTTCATTTTAATATCGTGTGAGACCGTCTCTCCAGCTTTAATATCCACATTTCCGGAATAAATGAAGTAGGCATGTTTTAACGCATAAATTTTATGGCTTCCCGCTTTAATGCCGCTTATATCGTAATAACCGTGCCTGTCTGTCCTGGTGAATTGGAATCCCACAATGATCCAGGCTTTTTCTATCTCATCGCCGGTTTCTTCATCGGTTACAACGCCTTCAACCGCTCCGATGGTAGAGAGAGGTTTCATCACTATGTCATGGGATACCAATTCCCCGGCCTTCACATCCACGGTTCCTGAATAATTCTCATACCCGGACAATTGGGCATGAATAGTTCGGGATCCGGCATTGACGCCCGTCAACTGGTAATGTCCGTCTTCATCGCTCTTTGTCTCCGCCGAGCCGATGGTTACCAGCACATTGTCCAGAGCATATCCAAAATCGCTGTCGGTTACGATTCCCCGGACAGAGCCGGTGGCAGGATTCGGTGTAAGCTCAATGTTATGGGAGACAACCTGGTCGTTAATCACATCGACGGAGCCTGTGTAAAATTCATAGCCGGTTTTTTGTGCCACTATCGTTCTTTGCCCGGCCCCAACTCCGGTCAATTGATATATGCCCTCGTGGTTTGTCCTTGTGTCGATTGAGCCTATATATACAAGAGCATTTTCAATCTTATGCCCGCTTGAAGCGTCGGTAACAATTCCTCTTACGGTTCCGATGTTTGATTTTTTTGTCATCTCGATATTGTTTTCCGTGACTTCTCCTGCGGAAATATTTATGGAGGAGGAATAGTTTTCATAGCCTGCTTTTTGTGCCGTAATTGTATATTCGCCGGAAGAGATTCCTGTGACAATATACTTGCCCTCACTGTCTGTATATGTCTCGAAGGATCCCACGGTAATAATTACATCTTCAAGGGCATGCATCGAGTCCTTGTCGATTACAAAGCCTGCTATCGCACCTTTTTCTGATAGTGGAGACATTGAGATATCATGAAAAACCGTCTCGTTTGCACTTACTTCAACACTTGCAGAGTAATAGGAATACCCAGATCGAGCCGCCGTGACGGTCTGAGTGCCTGCCGGAATGCCTGTAAGCCTGTATAATCCGTTATGATCCGAGAATGTACTGACGGACCCGATGACAACAGATACACCTGAAAGGAAAGCTCCACTATCGGCATCCGTTACTTTTCCCTTCACGGAACCTGTTGATGATTGATGCTTCAGGTTGATTTCCAGGAATATAGCCTTTCCCGCCTTTACATCGAGGGTGTCGGTGTATTCCTCAAATCCCTGCTTGTCTGCTATTAATGTATGATAGCCTGAAGAAACTCCGGTAATTAGAAAGGTTCCCCAGGAATCGCTATATGTAGTATGTGAATCGATGGAAACTTTTGCGTTTTCAATCGGACTGCCGGTATCCTTATCTATAACCATACCAAGGATGGATCCCGATGGGACTGAAGCGGTCATCTCGATATCCTTGAAGTTGACCTGTCCCTCATCGACCTGTACACTGCTCGAATATTCCTGGTATCCTTCTTTTGTTGCGGCAATTGTCTGCGACCCCGTTGGGACGTTCGTCAACCTATATTGCCCCTCGCTGTCGGAATCCCCCTGTATCTCTCCAATCCTGACAACGACGTTGGCTATATGCTCCCCGGTTTGACTGTTGAATATAAGTCCTGTCACAGTCGCCGTATTGCCGACTTCTCCGCCGCCTCCATCGCCTCCTGAAGTGCATCCTGTTTGGAATATGGAGAAGAACAGGAATATAATGATAAGTGTGAGGATCTTGTAATGGGAGGATTTCTTGCAAGGTAATGTCATCATTTTTTCTCTCCTTTTATAATGCGTCTATCATAATAATTATAGTTTAAAGGAGGATTGTTTGCCACTGTTCAGACCGCCCCGCTATTTGGGTAGAGGCTGGTCTCCCGACCAGCCTGGGAACGGCATGAAATCGAGCTCGGAGAGTTCTTCGTCCATGCCAATCCGACACCACTCAAAATGCCCTACGGACCTCTTGTAATAGTATTATTACTTCCAAGATTAATGATTTCAGGGGTTTTTGGGTTCCGTTTTCGCGACCATGATACACGGTTTTTATTTCCATTGACTATGATGGATTCGATCGTCGAATTTACCTTGATGGTATTACTGTTACCGTTGACCGTCAGCATCTTGCAGACGCCCAGCAATGCAAGATTATTTGAGTTGCTGTTGACTATAAAGTCGTTATTGGAACACTTATATTTGGCAGTAACATTATTCTCGTTAATTATCAGGCTTTCCCCCGAAGAGATAACCTTTGCCCCGCCGGGAGATTCTGTGACCTTTGTCGGCTGTGTAGTTCCGTCTTTTTTGATGGCAACATTCATAATGGCGGCAGTACCCGAGCTTTTCATGGTGATTGTGATCTTCAAGCTGCCCTTGGTGGCATATATAGTGCTCACTTTTGCCGTTCCTGATGTGACCCCGTCAGTCTTATCAAATTTCCAGCCTCGCTTCTTGAGTCTTGAGCGAACCGCCTCTATGACTTTGGAGGGCTTGGTGCTGACATTATAGTTTCGCACGGATTTATTACTCTTATTGACATAAGAAATAAGTGAAATGTCTGAAAGTTTGTCTATCCATTTGATTTCCGATTCAAGAGATGAAGCTGCAAGGGCAAGAAAACCCATGCCAAGGATTATCCCAAGAACTAATGAAAAAATTAAAATACTCTTCTTCATAAAAAACGCCTCCCCCACCGCCTCCTTCCACCGGCTGTTACAGGTTAGCCGGTGGCTGCGGCGTTACGTCGCTATGGAAACAGACTTGTTAAATTGTAACCCGATTACTTTGTTTTTTCATTCTCCTTGCTCTCGGGCTTTTTCTCTTCAGTCTTTTTGGTTTCCGGTTGGGTTGTGGGCTTCGTCTCCGGTTGAGTTGCGGGCTTCGCCTCTGTTTTTACTCCCTCGTCGAGTACTTTCCATTCGAACATTCTCAGGATAATGTAATCACCCATGTATGAAGGCACGAATTTGAGTCTGACCTTTCCTTCCACTTCTGCAGTTGTTATCTTGTAATATCCTGTTATGGGAATTCGTTTTACGATTACTCCGGCATGGTTGTAAAATCTCAAGTTAAAGAACTGTCCGTCCTTTTTAACCATGAGTTTTAATGTTTTTGAGACGGGCATTTTGGATTCATCCGGTGTAATCTCCACATCGGCGGGTCTTATCACCAGGAATTTTGCAGTTTTGAGCTTGTCCAGGTCCATCATCTCTTTTACCCGGTCCGGTCCAAGTGAGAACCTGACCTCAACCGGCGGTCTCCAAAAAATCGTTTTCATATCATCGTCAGCGCCGTCAACCCAAGCGACTCCGAGATCTTTCTCTTCGACCACATGGGGAAACTCGATTCTTCTAGAATGTACATCACTCATTGTATATATAGGCATAGTAACATCGAAGGGAACCCATCCCCATTTATTAATATACGCCTCGCCCCATATATAGGGTCCGTTTTTGAATATTAACCTTGCGGGGATTCCCACAGATCTGAGCATTGTAACGGCGACGCGGTTCTTTGAATAGCATACGCCCATTTTATCGTCAATTATTTGTTTCGGTGTACGGATTATTATTTCCCTGGGATCGGTCGAAGTTTCGCCATTGGAGATAGCGTTCTCACGTCTGGAATAGTCAAAGGGCATGGTGGTAAAGAACTTGGAAAACAGTATGTCTTCCGCTGTTTTCACCATATCTCCCTCGGAAGATCTTTTAACAAAAGCTTTTGCCATTTTCTTTATTTCCGGGTTGTCGCTGGGGAAGAATTTACCGGGCATGAGATACACCTGTACTTCTCTTGGAAATTTATTGGGGAATGGATAGAGTTTGTCCCTGTCAACGGCGTAATGTCGGGTGATTTTGCCCTCGGTGGAGCAAACCTGTAAAAACTCTCGCTTTGTTGATTTGTCGGTGATAGTCAACCAGCGGTTGTCGAAAATATTCCAGTCTATCGTTACCTTGGGATCCATCTCCATGAATCCCTCGCCGGCAAAATATGCCGCATACGCCCAGGTAACATACCCGTACCTGTTCATTGCAAGGGCGAACATTGTTGTAATATCCTTACCATCCGCGCCCTCGCTTTCCCATCGGAAAGCTTGCTTGTTTACGGCCTGAACAACTTCCGGCACAATTTCCTTTGGGTTTAGTATCATATATGATACTCCCCTTGTTGTGGCGACCCACATATTGCCGGTTTTGTCTTCCGCCATTGATGTAACCTGGTTGTCGAGAATGTTGGAATTTTTTCTGTTAAATATCCAGACTTTCTCGCGTTTGGGATCGAATTTTACAAGGCCGCCTCCGAGAGTAGCCACCCAGAGATTTCCCTTGCCGTCAACGAGGAGTGATGTTGTATGATCAACTGGAAGCTTGCTGTTTTTGGAGTCTATAGTATTCCAGCTTATTCCGTCGAAAACGGAGAGTCCCCGGTTGGTAGCGGCGATTATATGTCCCTCGGAACCTTCAGCTACTTCATATACCCGATTTGAAGGAAGCGTTGAATTCTCGGTGTTATATGGGACCCAAATCGTATCTTCCTTGTATGTTACTCCCTCAAACGCGCTGACCCAGAGGCGCCCCTTCTTGTCAATAATAACCGAGGTAACCTTGTCCATGGGACATTTCACCCGTTCGATTTTGGTATCTTCTGCGATTATCCGGTAAAGTCCGCCTCCGTGAGTTCCTATCCAGCGGTTATTATCTTTGTCTATATAGACAATATTTATATCGTTTGTTTTCAATTCGCTGTTTGACTTGTTGAATGTCTCCCATTTTCCCGTTTTTCCGTCCCAGCGCGACAACCCATTGCTTGTTGCGATCCATACACAATCATGCTTGACATCTATAGTTATGTCATTAACAGGATTCGCCGCCAGGCCGTCTTCTTTATAAAAAGTGAGTACTTTCCTGTTCCTGGTGATTATTGATAACCCGCCCACGCCTTCGACATCAATAGAGGAATTGCCGATCCATGCCCAACCCCCGGGATCTACGGTCACGGTAACGGGTGTTCCTTTTGCCAGGCCGTCCTCGTATATAAAATTAATAATATCCGGATTTGTCTGTGCTCCGACACCTGTAGTCAGGATGAGAATAAAAAGCCCTATGACGGCAAGCAGAACAATTTTTTGGTTTCCAGGTTTCATGTATAATACCCCTTTCATGCTGGATTCGGAATGTAAGAAACGGAATCGGGAAAAGAAAAATTATAAGTGGAAATTGTATGGTAAAACACCCTTATCCTTACCCCTGTCCGCAATTCTCCTGATCCTTCTTTTTCCAAATATATCAAGTTATATTTCGAAGAACATATCCATTCTTCCTTTATGTAAGAAGATATATAATAAGAATTTTTTGTGTAAAATAGGATGGTGGATGTGTTTTATTCACCGCAAAGATCGCAAAGACCACAAAGAAGAAATTCCTGTTTTCTTCATTTCCCTGGCGGTAAAATTCTGTATATTCCTTCGGTAGCGTCCAAAGAACTTATTTCTTAGATTTCGCACGCCTGACATCTTTTAATTAAATCACTCAATTTGTCAAAAAAGCGATTGAATTACTATCTTTAATTGCCTTATAATCTTATGTCATAATATTTATATACTTTTCGAGTTTTTAAGACAACACCCGATTTCAATCGGGTGGTTAGAAGCCTATAAAACCTACCTCCCACGGTGGGGGTGGCGTCTCGCCACCCGTTTAACTTTTCAACGGTTTCCTTATGAGATAAACCACTGAAGTGGTTGGGACGCTGTAGCGGTGGGGTTTACGCTCAATTCACCACAATAAATTGTGGTGTTGTCTTAAAGACCTTAAAACACCTGTTATTATCTTAATGCACCTGTTATCACCTTAAGGTATTTGAAAATAATTCTATTGCTTCTTAACAAATTCGCATGTGCCTAATGTGAGTATTTAATATAGCAGGACTTACGCAATTGTCATTCTGAGTGGATCACAAAAGACTTACTTTACTCCAATGACTTTCTCAAAGACTGAATTTTCTTGATCTACGGAGATTTACATAGCGAAGAATCTATTTAATAATTGCCTGTAGAAGATCATTTATCGTGGGTAGAGATCCTTCGCTGTGGAAGACATCGAAGGCAAGTAAAATCCGTTCTTGCCAAGGTTGATCGCAACAAAGTAAATTGATCGTATTCCACTCAGGATGACAGTTTCATGCATTTCTTAAATGGAAATGCGTAAGTCCTAATATAATTTATCGGGGAAGAAACTTTAAAAAATCTCTTCCCCGATAAATATCTTCAGAAAATTTTAAACCTGCAGTTCTATTACTCCTTAATTCTTAAACATTTAGTCTCTTTCCTTTACCGTTGAGGGAATTTCCTTCCACCTTGTAATTTTCAATCTCAGGTTGGGCGGTGTCATTTTTTTGTTTCTGTAATCTGGATTGGTTGTCAGCATTGCGCCTCTTTCAATTTTGATTAATTTGGGCGTCTGGGAAGGATCCGTAGGATCTTTTCTCTGAGAAATTATTCCACCGATAACCCTGATAGGACCCAGCGCCTGGACATTCCCGTTCGAGTATATTACTCCCTGGAAATAGGCGTAACCGGGGATGTAAAGCTTCAAATCCTTGTCGCTGGGATTGTTAAAGAACATATCCATAAAGTCATCAGTGCTCATGCCCTGGGCTGTTTCGGTTGTATTAATCTCCTGCGGATCGGGAAGGGGAGGGAGAGCAACTGGTGGAGGTGCCTGTGCCGGCTCTAATATTGGTGCTGCTTCTGGTACTGGTGCTGGTGCAGGTGCTGGTGCAGGAGCAGGTGCAGGAGCAGGTGCTGGAGCAGGTGCAGGTGCAGGTGCAGGTGCAGGTGCAGGAGCAGGTGCAGGTGCAGGTGCAGGAGCAGGCGCCGGAGCTGGCGCTGGTGCAGGTGCTGGTGCTGGTGCAGGAGCTGGCGCTGGTGCAGGTGCTGGTGCAGGAGCCGACTCCTGTGGATCGCCTTCATAGCATCCCATGAACATTATGGTGAAAACCAGAATCATGAGAATAGCGATTACTCTAAAAACCTTGTTTTTCATTTTTTACCTTCCAATTTTGTTAATTACACAATTGCTTTATGGTTGCAACTCCAGGCAGAGAAGCAAGAAAGGTAATCACTATCATCTATAAAATTGATATATCATCCTCGTGTGTGCCTGAAAATAAATTATAGTTATATCAATTTCTTTCCTTTACTGTTGTGGGTACTTCCCTCCATTTTGTAATTTTCAGTCTCACGTTGGGCGGTGTTAATTTTTTGCTCAGGTAGTCAGGGTTAGTTGTAAGCATTGCGCCTTTTTCCATCTTGATTGACTTGGGTGTCTCGGAAAGATTCGCAGGATCCTTCCTCTGGCATATTATTCCACCTATAATCCTGATGGGACCAAGTGCCTGGACATTTCCGTTCGAGTAGATTATTCCCTGGAAATAGGCGTAACCGGGGATGTAAAGATCCAGATCCTTGTCGCCGGGATCGTCAAAGAAAATATCCATAAAATCATCAGTGCTTATGCCCTGGGATGTTTCGGTTGTAGTGATCTCCTGAGGATCGGGAATAGGCGGGACAGGAGGCGGGGTAGGTGAAGACGTGGGTGAAGGCGAGGGTGAAGGTGAGGGCGGAGGTGGTGATGAAGGTGAAGGCGATGGGGATGGTGGTGCCGATGGTGAAGGCGATGGCGAAGGCGATGGCGATGGCGAAGGAGAAGGCGATGGCGATGGCGATGGCGAAGGAGAAGGCGATGGCGATGGGGATGGGGATGGAGAAGGGGATGGAGAAGGGGATGGAGAAGGGGATGGAGAAGGGGAGGGAGAAGGTGAGGGTGAAGGCGACGGAGAAGGATCCGGGGTGGGACCGTCATAAGCCCAGACCTCACTTCCATAGAGATCTTCCCAAACCCAGCTATTGAGATCAAGAACAAAAATACTCTGGTACCATACTTCTATTTCTACCCATCCGAGAAACGGTACATAATAATATTCATATACAATTTCATATATCTCAAAATATCCAATCATTGAAGAATAGTCAAGAAATCCATAATAAGCCCAGTATTCATATCCCAAATAATTCTCCATAAAATCGTCAGCAGCGTTTTCAGCAGTATCATATATTTCATCAGCGAAACATGGCGAGATGGTAAGCGCAAGGAACCCTAATATCACTGCGATTATTACCAGGTTTTTGTGTTTATTCAACATAATGATCTTCTCCTCTTGAGAATTTCCTATTTTTTTTACCATTGCACCAGGATGTCGAAAAACCTTAAAATCCGGTTCATATTTCGACAGCCTCCTGCTTGCACCAAATATATAAAACCGATGAATCCTGGTTTATCAGTCTCTTTCCTTTACCGCTGTGGGAATTTCCCTCCATTTTGTAATTTTCAACCTCACGTTGGGCGGTGTTAATTTTTTACTAAGGTAGTCCGGGTTAGTTGTCAGCATTGCGCCTTTTTTCATTGTAATTGACTTGGGTGTCTCGGAAAGATCCGCAGGATCCTTCCTCTGGCAAATTATTCCACCTATAATCCTGACAGGCCCCATTGCCTGGACATTTCCGTTCGAGTAGATTATTCCCTGGAAATAGGCGTAACCAGGGATGTAAAGGTCCAGATCCTTATCGCCCGGGTTATCGAAAAAAATATTCATATAACTGATAGTGCTTATGCCCTCGGCAGTCGCGGTTGTAGTGATCTCCTGTGGATTGGGAAGGGGAGGGAGAGGATTTGGGGGAGGAGGAGACGGTGAAGGCGAAGGGGACGGGGCGGGAGACGGTGATGGTGAAGGAGACGGAGGCGAAGGCGGAGACGGTGAAGGTGTTGGTGAGGGTGGAGACGGAAGTGATGGAGAAGGTGACGGAGATGGCGATGGCGATGGGGATGGTGACGGGGTGGGAGATGGTGGATCGGGTGTGGGACCGTCGTAGGCAAATAGCTGGTTACCATCCAAATCTTCCCATACCCAACTGTTCATGTCAAGGACATACCAAGTAGTGGGGTTCCAATAATAATTAACCGGTAAAGTCCATGTCATTGTATCAAAATCGAATTGGTCAAAATCTCCTTCCTCGAAATACCCGGCACCTAGAAAATCGTAGCAAGCATCTATAGCTGTCATCAATACTTGTTGCTGATAGTCGTTTAAGGTATCATAGAAATCTTGCCAGATTCCTGCCTGGCAAGGTGAAGATATAAGCATAATGAAAGCCAGAAACACTACCATAATCAAAAGGTTCCTGTAATTTCTTAACATAATAATCTCCACCTCTGTAAAATTTCTTAATCACTATAACAAAAAACTAAGGACGCAAAGACTATATAAAAAACTTATAAAATCAATAAACTCCGGTTTATCAGTCTCTTTCCTTTACCGCTGTGGGAATTTCCTTCCATTTTGTTATACGAAGCCTGGTGCTGGGCGCCGGAAGCTTTCTTTTTTCAAAATACTCCGGGTTTGTAGTAAGCATCGCTCCTTTTTCCATAGTTATGGAGCCCGGATTGGTAGATTCCGGGGTCGGTCTCTGTGAGATAATTCCTCCGATTACCCTGATAGGCCCCAGAGCCTGTACATGTCCGTTGGAGTAGATTATTCCCTGGAAATAGGCGTAACCGGGGATGTAAAGCTTCAAATCCTTGTCGCCGGGATCATTAAAGAAAATATCCATAAAATCATCAGTGCTTATGCCCTGGGCGGTTGTTGTGGTAGTAAAGGTCTGTGGCGCGGGAAGTGGTGGTAGTACTGGCGGGTCAACTGGCGGATCAACCGGCGGGTCAACCGGCGGATCAACCGGCGGGTCAACTGGCGGATCAACTGGCGGGTCAACCGGCGGATCAACCGGCGGGTCAACTGGCGGGTCAACCGGCGGATCAACCGGCGGGTCAACCGGCGGATCAACTGGCGGATCAACTGGCGGTTCCTCTTCTGGCGAGAAGGGATCCGGAGTGTCGCCGCCATAAGCAGAAACTATATTTCCATTCGCATCCGACCATGCCCATGTATTCAGATCGAGCATCCATGTTCCGATTTCGCCAATAACAGGAATAATACCGAAGAAAATATAATCTGTTATGCCGGTAACATCAAATGTGGCAGTAGCATTATCCCAGTCAAAATTTATAGGGGATAGGAGAAGAGCAGTAAGAGTTTCTATAGTGCTCATATCAAGATAATCATCCAAAAAGTCATAAACTGCAAAAGGCGACGTAAGAAGTACCTCGACCTGCCAGGCGAGGAAGTCAAGATCTTCCTCCCAGCCGTTCAGATGTCCACCTGTTACATTAATCGGTATGGCTGTAGCCGATGAGGATATCACCATAATAAAAGCAAAAATCAGTATCAGGGCAATTAACATTTTTGAATTTCTAATATTCATTATTTCTCCTTTATCGAGAGAAAGACATGGTCCTTTCTCGATGAAAAACTCAGTTTATTATTAAATTTAACACATTATTAATTTGTATGATTTCCAATTGCATCGACAAGTCCCTGATTGCCCACAAGGTTATTCAGCCATTCTTTGACTTCCGGCGAAAGCCCGGGGTTGGCCGCTGTCCCGTCACCGTTCAACCACAACTGGAACTCTGCATCCTGGCTGTTTTGATTGTTTGCATACCATTCAAAGAATTCCGTTCCCTCGGGAGCGTTTTCCGGCAGGCTGTGAGTGATGTAGAGAGGGGCGAATTCAGGCATTTCGGCGAAGAATCCCGACACTTCATCATTATACCCCGGGTCCGTCACTATCATCGGGTGAGCGACCGTTACATCTCCCTCCGAATAGAAGACAATTCCATCGGTGTTATCGGTTTTTAATTCCATTGACCCCTTGACTGTGGAGTTACCCTTGATATATGTTCCCGGGTTTTCCGGGTCCTCTACCTGGGCAACAACCACGGTGCCGCTTCCCACTATACCGCCGTTGATTGTAAGATCTCCCTCAACATATAATACGGATCCTTCCTGTAGCTCAAGCAATCCGTTAATCGTGAGATCTCCCACTATATGTGTGTTTTGGGTAACGATTCCACTTGAATCTATTGTTTCGCCGGGGAAAGAGACAGGATTTCCGTTTTCATCCTGTAACAACTCTTCCTTGGTCATTGTCCCGAAGGTTTGTTCCACTCCCTCTTTCTTGTGTTCATCGGGAATCTGACTGGATATTGTTCCTCTTGCGCTGATAATTCCTGTGATGTCGAGGGTGAAATCCTCTCCTGTTTCAACGGCTGGACTACCCCCGAAATTTGTATGCACATTTCCTGTTTCAAGGCGAGGATACATAACCGAGCTTATGGCGTTTATGAAAACATTTCCGTCCAAATCAATCTTGCCGTCACATGATACTGAATTATATGAGCCTGCTTCTTTCTCGGCCTCAACTTCTATTTTTCTCTGAAACATTCCCACTTTCCCGGTTGAATGAAATGTGTATTTCCCCGAGGTTGAGTTGCATTGCATATCCACCGTGTATTCTCCGGGAGAATTTGCCATATCTCCCGTGAGTTGGGTTAAACTGCTTGTCCGCTCAACCTGGTCAATGGCGCAGGCAAGTCCCGCTTCCGCCGCATATAATGCCGCCGTTCTATGCTTAAAGTTACCTATGAAGAGAATTGTCTGGGAGGTCATGGACATGGCTCCGAACAACAGAACCATCATAATCAAGACAATAAGAATCACAGTAACAAGGGCAAATCCTCGCTTTTTCACAGGGAACGCCTCGTTTCTTTTATGATTTGGGGTATAATCCCACATGTCTATTATAACGACAAAAAGGGTCTTCGACAACAGTCCAAATGTTAAGAAAATTTAATATTTTTCATCTAAATTTTTTATTCGCAATACCATTTAAACACAGATTTTATCGGATTCCACAACATATAAAAAAAAAGACCCTCGCGAGTCTCACATGACATATCCTGTTAACGTTTTGTACATAATTTGTTAATATCTACTCTTCTTCCGTCTCTTTTTTCCAGTTGACTATATCATCTTCCGTCTCCTCGGAACCGTCCGGACCCTTTGAATAAAGATCGAAATCCTTATGCTCGCCGGGGATAATGTATATGAATTCATTTCCCCAGGCATCATTTGGGATATCGTCCATGTATTGCTTCCATTTCTTTGGAACCGGCTCGTCCTCGGGTTTTTCGAAAAGAGCTATCAATCCCTGTTCCTGGGTGGGATAATTTCCGTTATCAAGACGATATATCTCCAGGGCTTTCTCCACTTCTTTCAATTGAATCTTCGTGGTATCAACTTTTGCTTCCTTTGCCCTGCCGACATACCTTATGCCGATTATGGTGGCAAGAAGAAGGAGTATTGCCACAACCACGATTACTTCGAGAAATGTAAAGCCTCTCGCATTGCGTCCGTTGAATTTTCTTCTATGTCGTTTCATTTGACCGACACTCCTCTATATATTTAGTTTGATTTATCTGAATTCAATGGGAATCTTGACTATCTGTCCGTTCCTGTCAACTTCCAGCGTCATATGATCCTCGTTCCTGAACATCTGGTATGTTTCGAATGAGTCCTCGACCGACTTTATCTCCTTATTGTTGGCCTTAACCAGAATGTCGCCTGCCTTGAGTCCCAACTTGGTGAAGAAAGAATTGTTTTTCAGGTAGCTGATTTTCATCCCGTATGGTTTATCATCCTTTGAATTCGGAATAAACTTCAGGTCTTTCGCAAGTTTCGAGGGCGGTGTGAGTAATGCGTTAAACTTGCGCCTGTCAACGATTCTCTTTGATCCGCTTGCCTTGACGATGTCATCCAGATTGTCTTTTTTAGGTTTTTTTAATGTTCTGGCAGGCATACGGCGGATATTTGAAGCTGCCCGGACAGGCGCGTTTTCCGACAGGTTCATGGCAAGCATGATTTCCTTTGAATCCTTTTTGAATACCACCGCGTTTTTAAGGATACTGTCAACGGTATAACTTCCTACCTGCTGACCGATTTGCAGAGAAAGATCCTTCCCCTCGACGTTAATAATAGCTATTGCAGTATCGGAACCTATCATGGTTCCGTTCAGCCGCATTTGCTCTTGAGCCGTGGGGATTAGTTGATCCCAGCTAACCTGATTTACCGGATCTTCAGGCTCATCTGGATTTTCGCCCTCCGGTTTTTTCTTTTTTGGTGACGCCTTCTTTACTTCACCGAACATTGGTTGTATATCGTCCCTGTAATCCTTGAAAGGCTTCTTCATTTTTTCTTGTTTCACTTCTTCTCTTGCAAGAACCATTTTCTGTGGAACGGTCCATTTGCCCTTGAAATAGAGGGATATTACATTACCCAGTAAAAACGCGGTAGAAAATATCCCGACTACCCAGAGAATTGTTGAAACCCAACGGGGAATTTTTTGGTTCATTTATTTTTACCTTATCCTATTTTCCTTGAATAGACTCTAACATATATTATGTCGCAAAGTCCAGATATTTCTTTCATTCGGCTTCAAAATTTCCCTTTTATTTTTTTGCATGAATATATTTCTTTGTATGCTTCGTGTCTTCGTGGTGAAAACCATATTAATTCTCTAAAATCAAGGATTCCGTGGAATCAGGAAGAATTTATTTACCCATGAATTCGTCAGCATACATGATTCTGGAGATAACCTTGTTTTTTCTTGTCCCCCTGGTAATTGTACTGATAAGAAGAAAAATCATTAAAAATTCAATCAAAATCGAAATGTCTGCAGACCCCAGCTTTTTAAGGCGAAATGGAAGCACATTGCTGAGTTTGAAACTAAGAACAGGGTATAATTTAATGATAAAAAATCTCCTGGCACTCCTGGTATGTATTAAAAAGACAGAGCCCGATGGAGAAGAAAAAAGATGTGTCGAGGAAAGTTACGGGATCGAAGAGCAAATCAAGCTTACGAAGAATGAACTTTCAGTATTCAAAAAAAGAATAGAAATTCCTCATTACCTGGGAGAGGAATCCGGGTCAAAGGAAGCTGACGGAAAGACGGAAACTTATCAATGGCTTATTGAAGTAAAAATGAGCACCGAAGTTGGAGAGATCAGGGATTCGATCCCAATAAAAGTCAAAGGCTCCCTTGATGAAGCTGATGTTGAAGAATTAACCGGTAGCGGAAAGCTTTAGCTTTCCCTTGCATGGGAGGTAAAGACCTCCGCTACCATAATATGCAAACTAATTTAACACTGTCAGAGCGAAGCAAAATTTTGGAGAACAATCTATTATGAATAATATTGAGCAAGTGATAGAAAAAGTTGATATAAAACAAGGATTGACCCCGGAACAGGTAAAGGAAAATCGCGGGAAATTCGGAAGCAACAGCTTGACTCCGCCAAAAAGAATTCCCCTTTGGCTTCAATTTTTCTATAAATTCAAAGATCCGACTATAATATTATTATCAGTTGCCGCAGTTATCTCTATACTTCTGGGTTTTCAACCCGGGGGTAGTTTTATCGAGGGAACCGGGATACTTTTTGCTATCCTCCTTGCCACAGGTGTGGCGTTCTACAGCGAATATAAAAGCGGCAAGGAATTCGAGATATTAAACAGGGTAAAGGAAGAAAAGGCAAAGGTAATTCGTAATGGTAAGTTTCAAACAATACCCGTCGGGGATCTTGTTGTAGGCGATGTGGTGCACATCGAGCTGGGGGATAAAGTCCCGTCGGACGGTAAGCTTGCCATGGTCAGATCCTTGTATGTTGATCAATCGCCCCTTACCGGGGAATCGGTTCCGGTAAGGAAAAAGTTGGAATCCGGCGGAAACGAGTCCGAATCGGGATTTGAAATTAATTATGTTTATCGGGGAACGATGATTTCCGACGGAAGTGCGGTTTATATAACAACCGCCGTGGGTGATAATACGGAAATCGGGAAAATCGCTGCAACACTCACGGAACAGGAAGAGGTACAGACACCCCTCCAGGAAAAGCTCGAGGTTCTATCAAAACAGATTGGCTATGTGGGTATGGCTGTTGCCGTACTTATTTTTCTTTCTCTGATTTTTCGTGATTATTATATTCTTCATCGCCTCAAATTCGTATGGAATGTCGAAAATTTAAGCCTGTTAGTACAATACCTCATGATTGCCGTAACAATTATTGTCGTCGCCGTGCCAGAGGGACTTCCGATGATGGTAGCCATGAGCCTGGCGTTTAATATGCGTAAGATGGCCCGCGCCAACTGCCTTGTGAAGAAACTCGAAGCATCGGAGGCAATAGGCTCCGTAACGGTTATATGCAGTGACAAAACCGGAACTCTCACTCAGAATAAGATGAAACCCGTCTGGTTTTATTTTGGCGATAAAATATACGATATGAACGACATCGGGGATATCAGGGACAACCACGAGTTCCATAGCGTGATGGCAAATTGCGCCATAAACTCCACGGCCGAGCTTGAATATGACAACGGCGAAGCGAAGCCCGTCGGGAATGCCACCGAGGGCGCGCTTCTACTGCTTCTTCACGGATTAAAAATGGATTATGGTGAAATAAGGGAAGAAGCGTCCGTTGTTCGCCAGATCCCGTTTTCCTCGGCACGAAAAAGGATGATTACACTTGTAAAAAGCGATGATAAGTATGTATGCCTGGAAAAGGGCGCGCCCGATATCCTTATTGAAGAATGCTCCTATATAATGATTAACGGTAAGAAAGAACCTATCGAAGAACATCGGGAGAGAATCCAGCAGGCGCTCAGGGACGCAAGCGGCAAGGCATACAGGGTGCTGGCATTTACCAGAAAAGAGATGGATCATCCCTGTGATCCCTCGGCAAAATGCTGTAATGAAGCACATGATCACGTGTTGACGGGACTTGTCGGCATTGCGGATCCTTTGCGTCCCAATGTATATGAATCCGTTGAGGCATGCCACAATGCGGGGATAGATGTGAAAATGATAACCGGAGACGATAAGGATACCGCCGTTTCCATTGCAAGGGAAAGCAAGATATTGAAAAGCGATGACGATATCGTCCTGACAACAAAGGAATTTCAGGATCTGGATGATAAAGAGCTTGAAGAGAAGGCGGAGAGAATCAAGGTGCTTGCACGCTCACGCCCCCTTGATAAACTCAGGCTTGTAAAATGCCTTCATAAAATGAGAGAGACCGTGGGAGTCACCGGTGACGGCACTAATGATGCGCCCGCGTTGAAACAGGCCGACGTCGGGATTTCCATGGGGAAATCGGGAACCGAAGTTGCAAAGGAAGCAAGCAAGATTATCCTGCTTGACGACAATTTTAAAAGCATTGTCAACGGGATATTATGGGGAAGAACAATATTCGAGAACATCCAAAGACTTATTATGTTCCAGCTTACGGTCAATTTCGTCGCTCTCACCGTCGCATTTATCGGCCCCTTCGTGGGAATGGAAACGGATCTGCCCCTTACGGTTGTTCAATTGCTGTGGGTCAATATTATAATGGACACATTCGCCGCTCTTGCCCTTTCTGCAGAACCTCCCAGGAAAGAAATTATGGATCAAAAACCCAGACCCAGGGACGAGCATATTATTACGCCGACAATGGGATCGATTATTGTGTTTGTGGGGCTTTATATGGCCACCATTCTCCTTATTCTCTTCCGTACAAATTTCCTTGGCGGAACGGGGCATGCACAGCACCTTACCATACTGTTTACAACTTTTGTAATGTTTCAGGTCTGGAATGAGTTCAACTGCAGAGCGTTAAATTTTTATCAATCCCCGTTTAAAAACCTGACCGGGAACCGTATGTTCCTTATAATTATCACTATTATTGTTATCTCTCAAGTGGTTATGGTTTATTTTGGCGGTCAGCTTTTCAGGACGGTTCCCATAGATCTGATATCCTGGATAAAAATAATTCTCCTGACTTCAACGGTGATTCCCATGGGATACCTGGCAAGATATATTGCGCATCTCAAGTTCGGTAAAAAAGCATCCTGAGAATGTGATTCCGGGGATTAAACCGCAAAGAAGCAAAGCACACAAACCGAGAAAAGGATTGTCGGGATATTTCACCACGAAGTCACGAAGTTCACGAAGAATTTTATTTGTAATCTGATTTCCATAAAAGGGAAGTCGGACTATGTTACAACTTACTTATCGAATTCTTTACTTTTTTATAAATATTCTCTCTTGTTGAGACCATGATAATTCCTGTGATTTCCCCCAATATCTCGTAAAGGATCCTGTAATGCACTCCTTTATGAATTACCGGGTAAGATCGCAGACCCTTTAAGTCTCCCGTCAATTCATTTCCGCAGAAAGGGTTTTTTTCTATATATGGCAATGTTTGCTCAAGTATTTTCAGGGCAGATTCTTTTTCCGGCTTTCTCAAGTCCCTTTTGGCGCCCGAGTATATTTCAACCTTCATTAATTTCTTTTAAAACCTCCTCGATAGAGAAAGTTTGCATCTCAGCCAATTCCTTTTTAAATTCTTTTCTTCTTTCACTGATTTCCTTGAAAAGATCCTCCTGAAGCATAATTTCCAGAGTCTCTTTTTCTCCTGGTGTAAGAAGCGGCACTGATTGCGCTATTTCATTAAAAGTGATTTTTCTTGCAGGTAAAGCCACAGTAATCACCTCAAAAATATTATATGATACTTGGTTCTTAGATTTCGCACACCTGACATCTTTTAATTAAGTCACTCAATTTATTAAAAATGCGATTGAATAATCTTCTTTAATTGCCTTGTAACCATATTTTGCAACATTAAGAATATTTCGAGTTTTTAAGACAACACCCGATTTTAATCGGGTGGTTAGAAGCCTATAAAACCGGACTCCCACCTCCCACCTCCAATTTAACCGTTTCAACGGTTTCTTGACGTAGATAAACCACTGAAGTGGTTAAGACGAAGAAGTGGTTGGGTTTACGCTCATTTCACCACAATAAATTGTGGTGTTGTCTTAAACCCCATAATACAACAATTCTTACCTTAATATAACAATTATCACCTTAAAACACTTGAAAAAATTCTATTACTTCTTAACAAATTCACATGTGCGAAATGTGAGTAGTTAATTTACACAAGTTTTCTTGTTACTAACTTCATTAAAAACTCCGCGCTCTCTGCGGTGAATAGTTACGTTTTATCAATATTTTTCCATCAAAATAAGTCTCTCAGCGTTGTATAGAACCCCCTGTGCTCCCGAGAAAAGCTCCACCAGAAGCCCGCCGTCGTCCGCAATGTCCAGCGCATAACCGTCGGCTTCTCTTATTTGCCCGCTGTTGATTATTTTTACTCTTCTCCCCAATGTTATACACCTGTTTTTGTATTTTTTTATAATATCTGTCGGACCGTTTTCAAGAAACTGGTTATAATCTTTCTCGAGTCTGTTTAAGATGCCTGCAAGTAACGCCGTGGGTGCGGTGGGCTCTCCCCTCTCATCAAGTATTGTCGTGGGTGGTATTGGGAATTCGTATCCCAGTTCATGAGCGGGAAAATTCAAATTTATACCCACACCCGCCACGATATAATCAAGGTTTTCCCCTGAATACCGGCTCTCCATCAATATTCCGCCGACTTTTTTCTCGTTTATATATAAATCATTCGTCCAATGGAAACGGCACGGAACCGATATCTGAGACTCGATAATCATCGATATCGCCGCCCCGAATATAACCGTCAGAGGCTGTGGATCAACCGCAGGAGGTCTCAAAATGACTGAAAACCAGAGTCCTCCTTCCGGTGAAAGCCATTCTCTATCAAATCTGCCTTTGCCTTTTACCTGATTTTTTGCGATAACAAGTGTCCCGTGAGCCGCTCCCTCGTTTGCCAGTTTCTTTGCCTTGTTATTTGTGGAATCTATTGTATCTGTAAAATGGATCCTGGAGCCAAACTCTTTTGCCGTCAGAAGAGTTCGCAATAATCGTGGATCCAGTTTGAATTCCTGCATTAAATAATCTCCGATCAATGGAATGAGTATCTGTTAGCTGCAAAAAAAACAGAGGGAAATCGGAAGTAAGAAGTTGAATCAAATTTCCAACCCGACAATTTCATCACATAATAAAAAAGAACCGTCAGGGGTTCTCCTGTTTAAACCCTAAACTCCCCGATATTACCAACCCTGTCCGGCGGTTTTCAGGGAAAGCATTTCTAATTTTCGGCCGAGGCTCATTCCCTCCTGATTGCTTTTTTCTGGAGGTTTCAACCCCAAATTTTGGAGGAATGCATCCATATTCAGCGGATTATCCTGGTGATTCTCGCCGGATTTCGCCATTATCGCCTCTTCCCGGGCTTCTCCGGAAATATTCACCCTGTCCAGGACATTGATTCCTGCAGGCTTCTCAGGTATTTGCTCCTGATGTTGTTGTTGCTGCTGTTGCTTGGCTAAACCTGTTCTTTGTCCGGTTACGCGGGAAAAATACGAATAAGCGTCTCGGACGCTGTTTTGCGGGATTGAAGAATTGTTGGGTCCAACCTTATTAATCATATATTCTCCAGACAGGTAAAATAAATATACCGCCTGTTAACAGTATATAAAATGAATGTTACAGATTTGTTAAAAACATGTAACATTTTTGTAAAATTTATTAATCAAAGAGTTTCGATTCCTCCGCTGGGAGGTTCTATAGGGGTTGACTTTAACTCCGGCTCTTTTTTCGGCGCGGGAGTTTTCTCCAGGGGCTTCGATTCGCTGTCGGGAGTTTTTTCCTCTACAGGCGTCTCTTCCGGTGATATTGATTTATCCCCTCCATTTGAATCCCCGGCAGGGGACTCCTTTTCTTCTTCTCCATTTTCTGTCGGAGTAGTCGGGCTACCGGTGGCGTCGGGAATAACTTCAATCGGGGGCGCGGAGCTTTTTGAATCGGGAATTATATCAGACTCGCCCGGTTGAAGATCTTCGGGATATTCAAAAGGTTCCTCAATTGGCGATTCGATGGGTGATTCGCTGGGGGGCGTGCCTTTCACCGTTATTCTGACTTTCACTTTTGCACCTGAGTAATAAAGGGGCTCATCGATAAAGACCTTCAAACATTTCTCACCACAGAAATAAAACATTTTCCCGGCATAACTATAATGATACGGAGCATCCGCCGGATCAACAGCTTTACCGCAAACAGGATCAGTAACGGTAATGCCGGAATCGAGATCCTTCCCGGATTCTCCGGATCTTCCATCGCTATGAGATGGGGAGGAGGTTTGTTTTCCTGTTTTTTTGTTTCCGGTATTCTTCTCGGAATGATGAAGGGCAAGGAATATACAAAAAATCATAAGAACAAGTAAAACCGCAAATGATATTACTACCTTAGGCAGAGGTGAACCCGGAGATTTTTCTTTTTTCTTTTCTTCGCTCAAAATGTTGACTCCATAAACTTAATAATTTCGATCTATACCCACATGCTAATTTATTATGTTTTGAAGGATGTTTTCCTTTAACTCGAAAAAGATGAAAATATGTTTACCATAAGAAAATACAAAGATGAATTTTCATATTACAAATCAAGTCTTATGTCGAAATTGCCTGTTCTCGTCATAATTATTATACTGCTTTTTTTGTGCAATTGCCATTCCAATTCCGGCAAGGATCTTGTTGATAACACTTTCCGATACGCTATGAAAAGCGATCCCCGGCATCTCAATCCCATACTTGCGTCGGAAATGGCGTCTATCACCGTCAATAGCTTTATTTTTAACCCCCTTGTAAGATACAACGAGAACCTGGAAATTATTCCAGACCTGGCGGAATCCCGGGAGATAAAAGACGGTGGAAGAAGAATTATCTTTCACTTAAAAAAAGGTGTTATGTGGCACGACGGCACGGAGTTTACGGCGGATGACGTTGTTTATACTTTCAAAAAAATCCTGGATCCAAAAACGAATACATTCAACGCCGGGCTTTTCAAGATGAACAAAAATATTCTCTGGTTCAAATGGGAAGAGAATATTAAATTTAAGGCGATTGATAAATATACGGTTGAAGCTCGATTACCGTTGCCGTTCGCACCGTTTCTGAACAATCTCACACTTACTCCAATAGCGCCGAAGCATCTTCTTGAAGGGGAAGACATTAATCTTACCGAGTTCAACAGAAACCCGGTTGGCACGGGACCCTTCAAGTTTAAGGAGTGGAAAACATCAGACAGGATTACCCTCGATGCAAACCCCGACTATTTTAACGGAAAGCCAAAACTGGACAGGATCGAGATAAGAATCGTGCCTTCTGCGGAAGGGGCAAGAATTGCACTTATATCGGGACAGGTGGACATGGCGGGATTAAGCGCGGAGGATCTTTTCGTGATGAGCTACCTGAAAGAATTCCCCCCTGATCTGAGGATCGAGAAATGGAAGAATTTCACATATTTTTATTTCTCATTTGACCTGACCAATCCGTTATTTGCGGATAAAAATGTCAGGTATGCCATAAGTTATGCCGTTGATAAAAAAAACATGGCTAAATCGGTACTGCATGGAACGGGATGTCCGATTTATGGACCAATCCCGGCGGCATCCTGGGCATATACGGATGATGTTGAAAAATTTGAGTATAACCCGGAAAAAGCGAAAAAGTTACTTGATGATGCAGGTTGGAAAATCGGCAAGGACGGCATAAGGGAAAAGAACGGGAAAAGACTTTCGTTCAAGGTGATATATAAAAACGGGAGCAGGGCGTCCGAGTCGGCATGCATTCAGCTTCAGAATTACCTGGCGGCGGTGGGGATTGAGCTGAAACTCCAGTCGCTTGATTTCGGGGCGTTGATAAATTCTTTGTACCCCGGACAATATGAGTCGGTTGTTTTTGACTGGGTGGAGCCTTTCGATCCGGATATTTTCGTGGAATGGCATTCCTCCCAATGTGGCGATGTGGGGATGAACTTTATGTCATACAAGAACCGGGAGGTTGATATCCTTCTTGAAAAGGCAAGAACAA
Organism: Vulcanimicrobiota bacterium; assembly: GCA_021107945.1. Taxonomy (GTDB): domain Bacteria; phylum Vulcanimicrobiota; class JAJTBE01; order JAJTBE01; family JAJTBE01; genus JAIORV01. The sequence continues at coordinate 141,147 of JAIORV010000157.1, forward strand.
CTCTGGGCAGGGAGGAGAGGAAGAAGCTCTATTATGAGATACAGCGGAAAATCGCGGCGGACGCTCCATACTTATGGCTGTGGAATCAGGAATCCGCAGTGGGTGTGAATAAAAAGGTGAAAGGTCTGTCGAAACCCTCGCCTGCGGGTCTCCTGTTATACCCGGAGAAAGTTTATAAATAGGGCTAACTATTCACCGCGGAGATCGTGGAGGGCGCAGAGATGAAACAGGAGAAAGGATAAGGATATATTAGCGATGAGCAGATGGATAAAAAAGAACTATAAAAAAATATTGCTCTCACTTGTTGTTCTTTTTTTTATCACAGGAATCATATTATATTCCATTCCGATAACAAGGTATATTATCAGGCAGGGATATTGCCAGGCAAAAATAATCCTCAGTCGTCGCTCAATGGATGATATGTTAAAGGATCCCGGGTTAGATAAAAAGACAAAGGATAAAATACTCCTGGTGGGTGAAATAAAGAAATTCGGTATATCACTTGGACTGAACACCACCGACAGTTACAAGACCGTTTATGATACAGGGGGAAAGCCTGTGGTCTGGGCGGTCTCTGCAAGTCCGAAGGATAAGCTGATGCCTGTGAAGTGGAAATTTCCTGTTGTGGGTGAAGTTCCATACCTGGGTTATTTCAAGAAGAAGGACGCCCTCAGGATGCGTGACAAGTTGAAATCAAAAGGTTACGACACCCTTACCCGCCCGGTTCAGGCATACAGCACAATAGGAATTCTTCCGGATCCTCTTTTTTCGTCTCTGCTCTTTGGAGGCGAGGAGGGACTTGCAAACACTATCCTTCACGAAATGACTCACGAGACCGTTTTTGTAAAAAATGACATACCCTTCAACGAGAGTATGGCCAATTTCGTTGGGAATGTGGGGGGAGTTGAGTTTTTAAAGAAAAAGTACGGACAAAACTCGAAACAGGTTAGAAATTCCCTGAATATCAAGCATGATGATGAGGTTTTTTCTGGATTTATGGCGGATTTATATGACGAGCTTGACAAATTTTATAAAAGTGACATTACAAAAGAAGACAAGATCGGGGACAGGGAAAAAATATTTGAAAAATATAAAGACAAATTCAGGAAAGATTTAAAACCCCGACTTCTGACCCGCTGTTTTAACTATTTCCCCCGGTTGAAGCTGAATAACGCGTATGTTCTCTACAACCGCAGATACCACAAGGATTATAATATATTTTACGAGTTATACGAGTTGCAGGGGAGAGATTTAAAAAAGACAATATCTTTTCTCAAATCCATAAAAAAAGAAAAAGATATAAAAGCGCATATTCAGAAAGAAGTGGCCGAGTTGGAGACGAGAAGGGAGAAGTGAGAAAGGGGAAGTTGGAAATGGGGAAGGACCTTAGTAATATGAGAAGTGAGTCCTGTTATACTGAGCGGATCAAGAATGAAATACTTGATTCCGACGATTTTTTCAAGACGGAGCTCAATTTGTGTTCGCGTTTTTACACAGCGAAGAATCTCAACACAATGGTCTGGAGGGAGCAAGTCTTAATTAGAAGGAGGATTATTTTGAAGTAGAACTCGTGGAAGAGATCCTTCGCTGTGGAATACATCGGAGATATGTAAAATCCATTCTTGCC
>JAIORV010000187.1 GCA_021107945.1 Vulcanimicrobiota bacterium
AACCGCTCCCGCCCCCATAATCTCGACATCCTGAGAGCTTAAACGAATGTGAATGGATTTTAATCGGGTGGTTAGAAGCCTATAAAATCTACCTCCCACCTCAACTTAACCGTTTCAACGGTTTTTTAATGATATAAACCACTGAAGTGGTTAGGACGCTGTAGTGGTGGGGTTTACACTCAATTCACCACAATAAATTGTGGTGCTGTCTTAAACCCCTTATAACGCCTGTTATCACCTGAAAAACACCTGTTATCACCTCAAAGCACTTAAAATAATTTCTATTACTTCTCAAGAAATTCACATGTGAGAAATATGAGTATTCATATCGTTTATTTGGGGAAGAAACTTTATACTATTGTTTTACATAACCTTATCCAATTAAATCACAAACTGAGATAATTTTGTATAAACGTAAAAACGCGGATCTGGCGTAATTGCCAAAACCCGCATTAAATATAAGTGGAGCTGGACGGGATCGAACCGACGACCTCTTGCATGCCATACAATTTATCCAATTGAGCAAACAGGCATGAATACTGCGTTATCGGACTACGTATTTTTGACATGGGACATATTTGGGACGAATTTTAGAATATTCAATATCCTGCATATTCTGTTGAAATTTCTTCGATAACTTTTCCACTGCATTTTTCCTGTGGTCAGGTGATAGGTGGGAATATCTCATTGTCATATTTATTGTGGCATGTCCCATTAATTCTTTGACAGTGGCAAGATCAATTCCTTCCATAACGAGATAAGAAGCGAATGTATGACGGAGATCATGGAAACGAAAATTTGTTATGTTTGCTCGGTTAACTGCACAATTAAAGGCTTTCTTGAAATCTTTAACCGGGAATATCATTCCATCCTCTTCTGTGTCATTAATCCATTTGGATAATAAAGAAAATAAATTCTCATTAATAGGAATATCCCGGCGTTTTCCACTTTTCGATTCTTTGACTGATATTAGCTTGTTGTCAAGGTCTATGTCCTCTGTCCTCAATGAAAGGATTTCTCCTTTTCTCATTCCTGTATTCAAAGCCATGACAACGGCAAGTTTCAAATATGGAATTCTACATTCATTCAGGAGGGTGGTTAATTCCTCATGGGATAGATAGCGTATTCTTCCCGGCGGTTCCGCTAACTTCTTTATATTGTCCATTGGATTATTATTAGCTTTACTCCATTTGATAGCCGTCCTGAAAAAATGGTTCAATGTAGATAATTCCCTGTTAACAGTGGAGGCGGAAACCTCTTTAAGACGTTTTACTTTATACTCCTCTATCAAAAAGGGCGTAATTTCGGACAAGAAAAAATCCCGGAATGACCTGGTAAGGGGTATTAAGTTATAGGAATGAGTTCTTGCGGTGTTTTCTTTCTTTGTAGCGTCGGCATGCTCTTTAAATTTCTCCGCAAAATCTCCGAATGTAATCTCCTCCGGCTTTTCAATCCCGAATCTTCTCTCAATAATATCAGTTTTTCTCTTTGCGAGTAACTTCTCCGCCAACTTCCTGTTATTTGTCCCGGTGGATTCTTTATGGCGTTTTCCTTGGGCATCGGTGTAATCCAGGTAATAAGTTCCCTTCCTCTTGAAGATTCTCATTGGTCATTCCCTCCGTCCTGCTTCTCCTTTATCATAGCGATAATATCATTGATAGTTTTGTTGGATTTACCTTTGATATATCCATCATAGACACCCGGGTAATTGTCTTCGAATTGCTTTATGTCAACCCCGTGTTGGGAAAGGAGTTTTTCTAATTTTCTCTTCTTCTTTGAATACTTTTTTCGGCAGTGATCTGAACAGGTTTCTTGGTGTCCTCTTGTTTTGGGAGAAAATATAATTCCACAGTATTTACACATTCTAATTGTCTTCTTCCCTGCTAATACATGGTAAAGGAGGATTCCCATCCCTTGGGCAAAGTTGTTTGGTTTGATATGACTAACAAGGTGGGAGAGATAGAAATTAATAGTGAAGCTGACTCCTTTGAGCAGGTCATTAATCCTATCGGAAACTTTGTTTAGGTGATTTTTCATATATTCATTTATTTTTATGATTGCAAATGCATAGTCAATGTGTTTATTCCATCGCGCTATATATTTTTGTTGAAACTTTGCGTGTTCTCCTATGTGTTTGGAGTAGATTGTCTCCCGGTCTTTAATCGGTGAATAAACATTCCTGAAATTTGTTTCGATTTCTTTTTTTGTTAACGGAAATACTATAGAGAAGGGGGCTTTGTTTTCAAGAGTATGTCCTTGTTTATCCGTTATCTTAATAATACCTTCTCCCATCTTCTTCTCCCTAGGCTTACTAATAATTCTGATAATTGATTGCATAATTGAAATGTCATATTCTACACCGTATATTGTTTGTTTTATAATCTCACCGTCTTTGTGTGTTGCTTCTGTGTTACCTGGTAATCCAAAAGAATTTACGAAGTTGGTTAACCCTTCTATATCCTCAATGGATAATGAATCGATTTCATTACAAATATCAGCCAGTGATTTATCATAAAATTTCTGGTCAGTCCCTCTATAAGTTATTTTACACTCCTGGGGATTAGGACTAAACTTATACTCGACGGTGGTTACTTCCTGATGGGTAATTCCCTTCCCATTTATCATTTCTACTTTTTCTGGTGATGGTTTATATACAAATTCATCACCTTCCACAACAAGCGAAGCCTTAAAGCGAATTAATGTTTGTGGAAAAACACTGTTTTCTAGCGAATCTATTTCTGGATAAACACTGTTTTTTTCAAACGGAGGCTCTATTGGCATAGCGTTTCACTTCCTTTCTAAAAGAATCGAAGGGGGGGACAGATAATGACGTTTCCTCCCTTTTGTCTTTTAATATAGCATGCGGGAAAGTATAAGTAAAGAAAAAAAGGAGGTAGAAAAATGTTTGAGGTGACGAAACTACGAGAAGAGAAAAAATGGTCAAAAAGTGAACTTTCCCGGCGATCCGGTCTGAATCTTCCACTGATTTCCCAACTGGAAAGCGGGAAAATCTTCCCCTATCCCGGCTGGAGGAAGAAAATTGGTAAAGCCCTGGAAGTTAAGCCGGATATACTATTCCAGGAGGTAAACGAGGATGACAAACCCTCTGAATAAAGTCATATATAATCTGGAATCCCGTTTGGAAAGGGCGGAGGATGTAGATCAAGCCCTTAGACTGACTGACCGGATTCTTGAAGCTTATTCCCGACTTCCTGAGAGGCAAAAACTTTGGGGATTGGAAGAAACAGCGGAATACTTGGGTTTAAAGCCCGATACAATCCGAAAATTCTGTTCACAACAGAAAATCCCTCACATAAAACTTGGATCCCGTTGTAGATTCGAACCGGGGAGAATTAAAAAGTGGGTAATATCACGAGAGATCAAAGCCCATAGGGCATGGAGGTAGTGGCATGATTAGCACAATAAGCCAAATAAAAGCAAGAGTATCCATCCTGGATGTTATTTCTTGGAATGGTGTTAGCCTTAACGGCAGGGGTAAAATTCCTTGCCCACTGCCGGGGCATGATGACAAGGATCCCTCTTTCTTAGTTTATGAGAAGACTAATTCATTTAACTGTTTCGGATGTCACCGGGGCGGTGACTTAATTACTCTTCATGCGTTACTCAAAGGAATTTCAAACAGTGAAGCGATCAAAGAACTTGCGCACAAATTTAACATCCCGATGGGGAACTTCGATCCGGTAAGATATAAAAAACAGCAAGACGAAAAAGCCCGGGTTCAGGAAGTCTTCAATGCTTTTCAAAAGCTATGTAAAGATGAATTAAAAAATAATAATAATATGCAGGCGTTTTGTGTGAAGAAATGGGGATTCGGCAGGGATATACAGGAGAAATTCGGCTTCGGATATTGCACGAAGGCGATATATTCAAAACTTTTTAAGACCATCAAAGCGAAGCGACTTAAACAAGCAGGACTCCTGGGAGAAACAGGATGGAAAGTATTTGAGAACCGTATTGTTTTACCGTATTTTGATTACTCTAACAAAACTGTTTACTTTATCGGAAGGCTAACAAAGCCCGAAAAATGGGGAGATATAGACGCGCCAAAGTATGTTAAGAGTCTAACGAAAACGGAGAAGAACCCGAATGTATCAGAAACCGTTAAGAACGTGTTATATATAATTCGAGGATCGGGAGAAATTGTATATAACACAGAGGGGATCGCGGATGCAATTTCGATTCACCAGGCTACAGGGGTAACGGTTATAGCACCTGTTACGGTTTCTTTCAATAGTAAAGATATTCCAAAAATAGCCACTGTAGCAAAGCGATTTCATGAAGTAATAATTATAAATGATAACGAGGTAAACGAGAGCGGAGAGAAGGGCGCGCACAAGACCGTTCATGACCTGCGAAAGCACGGCGTTACCGGTATTAAACTGATAGAACTATCACGTCCGGAAGGTGTTGAAAAAATTGATATAAATGACTTCCTCCGGGATCCTACAGAGGAGAAAAAGCAGGAATTCCAAGGACTTCCACGGCGGAAACTATGGGAGATAATGGCAGAAGAATTAACACTTGATAATTTGATAGATAAAATTGAACCTATATTTAAGGAAATATTGGAAGAAGAGGGGGAAACAACAGGAAAAATCCTTGCAAAAAAACTTCTTCGTAATATGAAAATAAAAGAGCGTGATCTTCCCGATAATATGAAGTTCTTCTCAAACCTTGTAAAAGCTAAAAAACAAGAAAAAGAGGAAACCATTGACCAGAAAATTATAAAAAAAGTGGAGGAACAGAAGGAACCCCTGTCCGATGAAGACCGTCAAAAGGCTGAAGAAATGGCGAAGAACCCACGGATATTTGAGGAAATCAGCACCGATATTAAGACTCTTGGTATTGTGGGAGAGGAAGATAACAGCTTAATGGTATATCTTGCCGGAACTTCCCGACTCATGAGCAAACCTTTAAAGTTAAACCTCCGGGGCGATCCTTCGACAGGAAAAAATTACATTACCGATGGCGTTTTATCACTTTTCCCGGAGAGTGAGAAAGTTAATGCGTCACGAATGACCAGGCAAGCATTAGCCTATATGGAGAAGGAGGCACTGAAACATAAAATCCTTCTTATCCAAGAAGAAGAGGGATCTGAGGATGGAAATTACAACCTCCGAATTTTACAATCGGAAGACGGAATTATAACACATGTTGTAGTTAAAGATCCAAAAACAGGGACACCGAAAACTGTAAAAATGGAAGTGCTAGGCCCAACCGCGACAATTACTACGACAAACAAAATAAAGCTATATGAAGACAACGAAACCCGAATAATTGTTTTATATGTCGATACCTCCGAGAAACAAACAAAACGAGTGTGTGAAGCGGTTAAACATAAAGAGAGTATTTACCAGGGAGATAAAGAAGAGCAAAAAGAGCAGATCCGGCGGAAACATCATGCCTTTCAACAGACACTCGAACCTCTTGATGTTGTTATCCCATTTTATAAATATATTAATTTTCCCACAAAACAGAACAGAGCGCGACGCGACATTACGGCGTTTTCTGCAATAATAAAAGCTGTTGCATTTATTAATCAAAAACAAAAAGAGATAAAGCCCGAAGGATACATTGAAGCTGATATTAATGACTACGGCATAGCTTATGGAATATCGAAAAAGATATTAGACCGGACACTTTCAGGCATGCACCCGAATGCCCGAAAACTTCTTGTCATACTCCAAGACCTTTGGGAGAGAAAGATCGAGAAATTAACACCAAAACAGGCACTTGACTATAGCTTCACACACAAGAATATAGAAAGAGAAACTGGGTTAAGTGGGAGCTTCATTCGGAAATATATGGAAGCCCTGCGACAAACGATATATCTGAAAGTGGCAAACAAGGGCGGGAAAGGAGCAACTCGTGAATACCGATACAGGATGGATATTCAACCGGAGGATGACATTCAAGAAAAGGGCGTCGGGATCACGACACCGGAGGAGTTGGCAAAACTTTTAGAAGGGAAAATAGTGATTTAGTGCTTTTAAATGTTTTAGACATTTTTTTACCTATAGCCATGCGGGTTTGAGTGTAAATGCTTTACTGTTTCAGAAAAGAGCATGGGGTAAACACACACACAAAATTATGATAAAAATCGTGTGTGTGTAAATAGGTATATGTATTTTCGAAGCAATGAAACAATTAGCCATGAACGGCGTGAAATAAGGGCAAAAAATGTCTATGACAGGTTAAAACATTTCGAAACATTTAACAGGAGGTAAATATGCTAATAAACGAGATATATCAACGGTTGGAGGCGATAAAGCACCCTGAAACAAATGTTTTATGTCCTAAAACAGCAGAAAATTCTCCTGTAGTTGTGAAAAGTTGTGAAGAAATCCCTCCTGCAAAACTGGAGCCACAGCAAGAGCAGAAACAAGAGCGGTCTCCTGGGGCGGTAAAAATTCCTCTTCGACTTCACGAGCCTGGGGCGCGTCCATTCTCTCTTCTGTGTCCAAAATGTGGAGCGACTGATAATTTCTTCTTCCCTGCGTTGGAGCCGGCAGGTAATTCAGGCGGTGATCTTCTCGTGATCTGTGGCTATTGCAAGAGCAAGCTGATACCGGAAAAACATTATTCAGGGACGGCACGGGAGATATATGAGAAGCTGGATCCTGTGAAAGAGGAGTCACCAGGGCAATATCCGGCACGTCCTCTTATAAAGCCATGCCCTGTTTGCGGTGGGTGTTTATTTTGGGAGAACTTGAACGGCGTTGTGTCCTGTATCAAATGTATCCCTCTATATAACAAATGGGCGGTTCTGCGTTACTGGAAGATTGAGGAAGGCGGGCAAGCCCTGGAAGTGGAGCATGGGCATGATTATGAGAAGGCAAGGCAAGAATTATTTCAGCATGCCCGGTCCCCGGGGCTTGTGGAGAGGGCAAAAAAACAAGAGAATGAAGCGGAAGAAACTCCATTTTAGGCGAAAGGCGGTAACATTATGTTTATTATTGTGGGAGAAATGGGGGAAGGGGCGGTTCTGTGTCGAGAATGCTTTAATGAGTTTTTGAATATCACAACGGAAGCGGGACTCGAAATATCCTTCTATTGCACATTTATCGAAGGCGGTCATTGTGATACTTGCGGAAAGGGCAGTCAGGACAGAAGGGACAGAAATGTAATGGGTGTATCATTAAACTTAAATTGAGGAGTGATAAGCAATGTTAAAGATACTCAAATTCAAGTCTATGGATAGCGGGAGCCTTCGAGGTTTCCTGTCTATTGAATCGGATAAAATGAGAATGATATTCAACGATCTGCGACTTATGGAAACAAATGGCACTGAATGGATAGCGTTCCCGGCGAATAAGTATGAGAATGATGAAGGGAAGACTCGTTACAGTCCGTATGTGAAATTCACCAGTAAGGCGATCAGTAAGGCATTCACGGAGCAGGTTCTACAAGCCCTGGAAGAATGGAAGAAATTGTACGGCGAAAATGTCGAGATAATTGCGGAGGACGTGGACACCGGGGAGATCATGCCATTTTGAGGAGTATCCCGGCAATAATAATAACAGGAGGTAGAATATGAAAAAAATTATATTAGCAGAGGGGAGTTTATTTGGGAAGTTTGCATTTAAAAGCGAATTATTAGGAGGTTTAAGAATAAATGGCTTGGATCTTCGAGTAATGAAAAGCGACAGCGACAGCGAAGGGGGCGAAATAGTGCTAATTCTCCCCGATGAAATATCATTCCCCGATAAGAAAAAAGAGGAAGAATTTATCCAAGAATTTCGATGGGCTTGTATTGCTCATTTACAAGGAGCTTTATTATTTTTTCAGGAGAAAAAACTTTCTGTTTCATCCGGGGAACTTATCCCATTTTGAGCATATTCCCGGCGTTGGCAAAATGGTTCCAGGCAATAATGATAATAATAACAGGAGGTAACATCATGGCAAGGCGTAAATGGAGTTGGACAAAAAAACAGTTTGACAAGTTAAACAAAGTTCAAGAGATACTTGAAGAACTTGATGAATACAAGCCGTTAACACTCCGACAAGTCTATTATCAACTTGTTGGCAAGGGATATATTGAGAATAGGGTTTCTGAATATGGCATGCTTTCAGGTTTACTCAAATATGCAAGAATAGCGGGTTATATTCCCTGGGAGGATATTGAAGACCGGGGGAGGATATTCCATAATTTAACGGGATTTGAAGACTATCAGGAATTCATAAGTGCTTCATATTATCATTTTTTAAGAGGATACCGGCGTAATTTACTTCAAAAGCAAGGTAAATATCTCGAAATATGGATAGAAAAAGACGCGTTGAGCAGTATCTTTACAAGAACGGCAAAATATTACACTGTCCCGGTAATAGTTTGTAGAGGATTTAATTCAGTTAGTTTTCTGAATGCTTTTAAGGAGAGGATTCAGGCGGAAGATCACCCTGTTGTTCTTTATTTTGGGGACTTCGATCCATCAGGCATGGCAATGTTAAATTCAAGTAAGATAACACTGGAGAATGAAATGAATGTTCAAGGCGTAGAGTTTAAGAGAATAGCATTGAGCAAGGAGGATATTTTCGAATACAATTTGCCACATAATCCAAGTGCTATAAAAAAGAAGGATACTCGAACAAAGAAGCATGTAGCACAATACGGTGAAATAGCGGTGGAATTGGACGCGTTACCTCCGGCAATATTAGAAGAGAAAATCAGGAATGCAATTGAAGCGGAATTGGATATGAATTTTTTTAAGGAAGAGAAGAGAGAGGAAGAAAACGAGTTTGACTTGTTAAACGATATAAAAAAGGGGGTAGGTGAATTCCTGCAAAAGGTAGCTTAAAAATGGATGTTGATATTACACTATCTCCGGAGTATAATATTACCAAGTGAAACTGTTTCAGGAGGAAGTTTTTACAGTTATAAAAGGCACTTCTGGGGGGGTAGAATCCATTTCAACAAGCCTGGAGGGATAATGTTTAACCTGGAAGCAATTCAACGGCTTCTTAGGACGATATTCTGCGTTTCTGGGTAGTAAATATGATATTGAATTAACGATTTTATTCTATTGGAAGTGGGTTAACAAAAGTAACATGAAGAGGTCATAAACGTGGCTCAAACTAAGGTAATAAAATTCAAAATAGATGAAAGCATTCTTCTTCCTCGGCTATTTAATGAAACTGGCAAGGGTTATTATTTCTTCTGTAAATATGCAATGATGGGAATAAACCGGAGTTTAAGGAAGTTATCAAAAACAGGGGGGAGAAGTTTTAGCCAACTAAGGCGTTGGTCTAAAAAGAACCAGTGGGTAAAAAGGGCGCAGGGATATGATAAAGCATTCCTCCAATGGGAATTAAGACAGATACGAGAGGAAGCAATTGAAGCCCGGAAACGTCGGATAAAACAACAGATGTTAAGACAACAAACAGGGCGGAAACGGATACAGGCGATAAGCACGGATGGACAGGATTTCAAAGATGTGTTATCGGTGGAGACTGCATTAAAGATGATAGATAGCGGAGAGAAGGGGGAACGGATTGAATATGGTGAAATCGATGAAGCATTGCAGGAATCGAATAATGCTAATATTTCTTTGTCTATAGATAAATCCGGCGGTGTTGTTGAATCCATAAAAGTTGGAATCAATCAGAAAGCATTATTGAAGGAGAAATTTCTCGAAGCAAGCCCGGAAGCGCAAAGAAACTTCATTCATGCTCTACGGGGGATTCTTCCACAAAATAAATTGAGTTTTTGAAGTCTATAAAAAAAGGGGGAACAATCCGACAGCAGGGACTCTTATAAAGCCCATAAACAGCGTTTAACAAGCCCAAATGAATAGAAGACATACCTGGGAGCCTTTTGAATGCAAATTAAGGCGGTGTCCTGTGGCAGGATAGGGATATATTTGAACGAATCAGGAAATAATTCAATATTGACACTCAAAAGATAACATTTCCCCTGTCAAAAGATAATGATATATCCTCCGATTGAACTATTGCCCGGGGCGGGATACCCTGAATTATAATAGACTAACAAAAGGGGAAAAGATAATATTGACAAAAGATTCTTATTTAATATTAAATGAGTGGCGGAGGTATAATTGTGTCCGACAAAGATAAAAAATCTATGTGGAATTTCATCATTATTATATTGGTAATAATATCTATATTCTTCTTTGTCCTATTGCTTCTGAAATATTCTGATAGTAAAGAGAAATATAATAACATTCACGAGGCAGTTAAAGCTAGAGATATGCAGGCAGTAAAAGGTCTTATTAAAAAAAAGCATGAACTCGTTAATTCGAGAGATGAACATTTTTATACACCATTGCATTGGGCGGTTTTTTCAGGCAAAAAAGACATGGCAAAGTTTCTTTTAGACAGCGGGGCGGATATTAATGCGAAGGATATGAATGGAGTTACACCATTGAATATAGCGACTTCTGCAAGTGAGAAAGAAATGGTAGAATTCCTCCACAGACATGGGGCTAAAGAGTAATAAAGTACAAACCTGAAAAGCAAGGCGGGACTGTGGGACTCCACCTATACCACCTTGGGACTGGAGGAAGGGATGGAGATAGTATTGACGAAAAAAAAAGTTGTAACGGAGGAAGTGCTATATGATAAAAAACAAAACAAAGAGGATCTTTATCACTGTTATAGCAGTCAAAACCGGGAAGAAGAAATTCGCAAAGAGCAAATGAAGATGAAAGAATTCTAATCTTAAAATATATCGATAATTGATAGGAGGAATATAATATGGCAGAAAACAAAAATAAATGTCCATTTTGTGCAGAAGAGATTAAAATCGAGGCGATTAAATGTCCTTATTGTGGAGAATTTTTTACTCATACCTGGAAATTTTTTGCTGGCAAAGTACTTTGTGTTGTTGGATTTTTTCTACTAATTATGTGTGCGGTCTTATTAGCAAAATTTTATACTATGGATACCACTGTAGAAGGAATATCTGAAAAACGTATTCACAATATAGGCCTTATAGATGAGAAAAGAGCAGGTATTGATCTGGCATCAGTTTTGGGTATAATTGGTGCGATTCTTTTTTCGGCAGGTGTTATAATTCAACCATCTATAACTCAGAGAAAACAAGAAAAATCTAAAGAACCATCCCAACAATCAATTATATCGAAAGTAGGAGAAACATTTTCATCTTCCAAAAAATTGACATTCGAATGTCCTCAATGTCAAGCTCCTCTGTCAGTTGATGCCGAACATGCCGGTAAAGAAATTCAGTGTCCGAATTGTGAAGCTAAAATCGAAGTGCCTATGGAATTAACTTGAAAGAAGGGTATTTAACAATGCCAATGATAAAACTCTCCTGTAAATCCTGCGGAGCCAAACTTGAGCTTACCGATGACATAGACCGCTTCTCCTGCGCTCATTGTGGTTCGGAATGGATTGTTAACAAGAGCGGTGGGATTGTTAGTTTAAAAGCTGTGGAAGAAAGCGTGAAACATATTGAGGAATCCTCCCAGGCAACCGCAGAGCATACGGAAATATTGGCAGATGAAATACGAAAGAGAAAAATTCAAGAGAAAATTAACAAGTTAAAATTTAAAAAATTTAAAATTAATAAAAATCCAAAAATAAAGAACCCTGAATACGAAAAAACTTACAAAAAAGCTAAAGAAGAATTTGATTTAAAATATAAACAAGTAATGGGTTCAGGTAAATGGAAGTTAATTTGGAAGATTTCTTTAATTACCTCATTAGTGATAACAATTTTTTTCTATTTTTTTCAAAATACATTTGTAAATATTATTTTGGGTTACGAACCAGGTTTTGGAGTTGGGTTTAGTTTAATTCACTTGTTACTTATTTTGTTATTTTCATTTCTCTTAACATTGTTTGCCCTTATAATTATACTAAAACTAAAGTTTCCAACTCTTGATATTCCAGCTGATATTCCAGCTGCTATTCCAGACCCTGAACAACAAGAAAAAAACCTTGCTCTAATAAAAGAAATTGATAATGAAATAGCCGACTTAAAGGCAAAACTTCATGATATTGAAAATAGAATATGAAGTAAAAGGAAACAGCCGATCTCCTCCGTAAGCACGGGGGGAAGAAATAATAACCTTGAATTATTCTCAAACGGCAATATTCAGAATTCCACCGATGGATCCGGTTCCGGATGGGCGGGACGGACTGCACAGAGATAAAATTACAAGTGGCAAATAATGGGATAAAATAAGGGTTCCGGTATTGTTTCGAATTGTCTTTTTTTCGAAAGGAAGAGCAAGAAACTGTTTCAATTTACCCTCTGAAATGAGTAATATTTCTCAATATATAGAAAGAAATTAAAATCACTCCTTCAAACCTCTTTTGATCGTCATTTGCGAAAAATACATCCTTTCACAAAACAAGTATTCATGCGGGTTTCCGGCGTTTATGTTAAATTGGATCGTCAAATGACCATTTGACGATCCAAAGTGCTTTGTTTCGTTTTTGCTATTTATTGTATGTTTGCGAAGCGTTTCTTGTATATTCACTCCAACAAGTAATTAATAATAAGCTATTGTAATTCAAAAAGGGATAATGTATAATATAAAAAGGAAGGAGGTATTCTGCTAATGGAAGAAATGCTAACAACTGTTGAAGTGGCAAAGATACTCAAAATGAATCGGCAAACGGTTTCAAACCTCATGAAGCGGGGGGCGATCCCTGCGGTGAAGATAGGCATGAGATGGAGGGTAAGGAAATCCGACCTGGATAAACTAATGACACCGGGAGAAGAACAGGAGGACTCCAAAAGCACTGAAAAGCATGACGAGGACAAATAAAGGCGAAATAATGGGGACAAATATGGGACATATACCCTCTGGAATCCTGTGGTTAAGGGACTCATGGAAGGTGTTCTTTTCTCTTTTTTAAGCAATATCTGGGGATATTCAGGCAATTTATCGGGGGGATAAGAGATATTTTACAGAGGTATTTTCCACAGAAAAAAATATTTCGATATATAATCCGATGTTTTAAATGTAAAATTAATTTGGGACAAAAAGCGAACTTCTCTTTCAGAAATTTCTCTCTTTTTCCTGGGGGACACTTTACTTCTCCGATTAGTATTCATGCGGGTTCAAGTGGGCAAGCATGAAAACTTTAAAATGAAGGAAATGTGGGACAAATTTGGGACAAAAAGTTTCCAAAACAGGGTAATTTTATGCTGTTTTACACCAAATATGACACGATATTCTGGAACCAAAAAACCCACCGTTCCCTTGAAATGGCGGGCTTACTTTGATGGAGCTGGACGGGATCGAACCGACGACCTCTTGCATGCCATGCAAGCGCTCTCCCAGCTGAGCTACAGCCCCATGTCGAAGTATATGATAAATCAATTTCGCTTTTCTGTCAATAGGGATGGAAGATTTTTTTCAGGATTACGCTTATTATTTTGTGAAAATGGAGGAGAATTAAGGAGACATAGGCTTTTGGACAAAATTAATGAAATCCATTTCTTCTGCGGCGAGACACCGCAGCTACCCACATTGTTATTATGGTAGGGGCGGCGTCTCGCCGCCCAATTAAATCGTATTAAATAAGTTCTTTGGAGACCACTGATTTTATTAGACAGGAGTATTGGATGGTATTAGGCTAAAGTATTAATATTCATTAGACTAAAGTAAAAGCAAATGATTATACTATGGTATTAGGTGATTTAAAACTATTATAGTATTTCCAACAAGAGAGTTTTTGTGATATAAAAGTATTGAAAGAGATTAATTTGGTTTTCAAATAATTATTATTTGACGTTTAATCTCGTTGCTCTCTCTTTGCTTATCGGGAATCTACTACCTACAATTTGATTCCCGATTTTTCTTTTTATATGTCTTTTTTACCAACCGTCTTTTCTTTGATTATTATCCGCATTGAAGACATAAGATTCAAGGAATGTAACTCCTCATTATGTCCACCCTCATTAACTCCACTCCCTGGAACTCAAATATGAAACACCCCGGCTCCGCCCCCTTCGGAGGAAAGAAATCGGTGACTATATCCTCATCTTCCCCGGCCTGAACCGTATAATAGCCGATGTAATTCCCCACCCCAGGACCAAATGGATTCTCAAGAGCCGGAAGATTGCCGGAAATTCCCACGATATTCCCGGAATACCTGTTTCCCTTATCATCAGTCAGCACCAGGAAATAAGGCTCGACTTTTATGGGCTGCCTGAAGCCATTGCTCACCTGAATCACAATCCTGTAACCGATAGGCTCTTTTGGGTTCAAAGTGCCGAATTGATAATCTGCACGATAACTCGCACTTATATTGTTCCTTATTTCTTTTATCTTTTCCAGGTTCTGCTTTTTTGCGGAGCTCTCCCCCTGATCGGGTTTGCCGGGAAGAATCCTTTTGCCGCAGGCGATTTGAAGCTCCGGGAGATAGACATAAGGTTCTCCCGTTTTATACGCCCACCGCTCAATTCTCTTATTGTTGAAAACAGCGGTACCCGAGCTTCTATCCAGATTAAACTTCATCCCTGAATAGTCTGCAAATTCTTTTGCATTCAGGAAAACATCGCGCTTGTATAAAATCGTGGAGAAATTCCGAGGTTCCTTACCCTCGACTTTCAATCGAATATTCCCGGATGAAGCAAGTCCGGGGTTGAGCATTCCGGGGTATAAAATGATATATTCACCTGATTTTGATTTATTGAACCGGACAAGGAAAAATTTGAAAAACGATTCAATCGGCACATAATGCGCGCCGTTTTGAAAAACCACATCCCCGTCAAACCGTATTCCGTTTATCCTTACATATTTCGAGTTCAATCCCGGTTGATAATCAAACCCGAATATTCTCTGCAGGTTAACCGTTCTGACATGATCCGTCTTTATATAACCGGTCTCGTATAACTTCCCGCCCATTTGAATCTTGATAACATTCGAAACCTGCGATTGAGCGGGCAGGAATAGGAGTGAAACAAGGGAGATTATGATTATGAGGATGATGTATTTTAGCTTCATGGTTAATCATTCCTTTTTGTCAATATTCACCACAGAGGACACAGAGATACTTTTTTATTACCCCTTTCGAATCCTGCGAACTTTGCAGTAAAAAACCAGTAGTGTCCAAAAAACGTATTAGAAAAACTTTAAAAGGGTATAAACAATGTTGGATGAATTTTTAAACTAAAGTCCATATAAGATATATCCTATAAAATCCATACAAGAGGAGGTTCTTTATGACCGGATATAAAGGCAAAGCAATATTCCTGATCTCAATTGTAACAATCTTCCTGTTTATTTTTTGCATGGGGTTTATCGGATGCGGCGGAGGTGACGGTGGAGGAAACGGCGGCGACCCTGCCCCCATATACGGACTCGATTACGATACCGCATATTACTGGCAGGTGGAAGCTTGCAGTAGCAGCGGTGAGACCTCCGAGGGAGCTGTATGGAGCTTTACAACCGAATCAGACGGATATTACTCCAAATCTGGCGGAGGCTCGATTCCCCCTGATACGGCGAAAAAAATTGCCCTTTCTCATATAGCAAGAGCAAAGAGCAGACCGGGAATAATGGAAAAATACGGCAAATTCCTTGGAAAAATGCCAAAAGATCCGGTGGGTACTCCCAGGGAAATTACTGATTCAAAGACCGGAAAGACACTTGCCTATGTATTTGAATTGAATCCACGGGGCTATATCGTTGTCCCGTCAAACACTGCGCTTCCCCCCGTTATTGCATACTCATTCAAGTCCAGATTCTCTTGGAAAAAAGTACCGCAAAACATCCTTCTTTCAATGCTTTCAAAAGACCTGGAGCTTCGTTTTAAAGCGCTTGAGAAAGGTGTTTATGATAAAAAGGTAATTGCAGGAAATATTACCCTTCATCAGCAATATCTTGAAGGCAAATTACCTGTGAGTAAAAATGAAAAAGAAATATGGGGACCTCTTTTCACCTTCCCGACATGGCATCAGGAATCGCCTTATAATAACAACTGCCCCATTGACCCTCAAACCGACCTGAGAAGTGTCGTCGGGTGTGTAGCGACCTCCATTTCCCAGATCATGAACTACTGGCAATCGCCTACATCCGTTTCATTAACATCGGCAGACAACTATATTACCGAGACCCTGGCAATTGAAGTTGATGCCGCAACGGCAAGCTTCTCCAATATTGATTATGCCGGCGGTTACCCCGACGATCTCACGAAAGCGACAATTTGCTTTGCACCCGGTGTACTGGTGAAGATGGATTATACAAGCGACACATCTGGAGCGTACTCCGACTCAATAATCCCGGCGTTGACAGAACATCTTGGATTTCCATCAAGCAAATACAGCGACGACTTCCCGAAAGAAAATGTGATTGAAGACATGAAAAACGGTTACCCGGGGATCCTGGCGATCTATGGATTGCTTGGCGGGCATGCCATCAATATAGACGGGTATGATGATAGCGAGGACACATTTCATCTTAATTTCGGATGGGACGGCGACAACGACGGATGGTATTCCCTTCCCGACGGACTGCCGTTTCCATTTTTGATGGTATTGGGAACCGCATACAATATTACTACATCAGGCACTCCACCGACTCCCACACCCACGCCCACTTATACCCCGGGACCTCAGGTTCCATCCGATCCATATCCCGCCGACATAGATTATGATGTTTCAGTGAACTCGACACTTTACTGGTCGTCATCTGAAGGAGCGGATTATTATAATATTTATCTCTGGCAACAGAATCAGAGCAAACCCTCATCCCCAACTGCAAGTGGACTGACGGACCCACAGTATTCTCCGTGAGTTACTTCTTAAACCAAGAACGGATTTTACATACCTGCGAAGTCTTTCACAAGGAAGGATCCCATCAAAGACACTCCCCGCGAGCTGTCATCCTGAGCGGAAAATGATCACATTACTTTACTCGATCAATCCTGTCAACAACGTATTTTTGCTTACCTCCAATGTAATAAATCAGCGAAGGATCTCTCCCGGGGTTTTCCTTCAAATAATCTTCTTTTTTATCAATACTTGCTCCATTAAACAATCAGGGTTGAGATTCTTCGCTATGTAAATCTGCGAACATCAAGCAAGCCCTGTCTTGAGGAAATCATCGGACTAAAGAAACTCATTCTTGATCCGCTCAGAATGACAATTTACATGCTTTCTTCAATATTGCAAGCTTCGCTTTGTTAATCCCCGGATAAAAAAAGGCTGAAAGGTCATTGAGACAGAGGCATAATAAATGTAATATAAGAGGATCTCTTCAGGGCTGAGACATAGAGGGTGGGTGCCGACTACTTGCCTATTGCTTCCGAAATAACTCCTGCTATATTTGCGTTGGGTGAGACTTCAACATTAAATATCGGTACATCGTCTTTATATTTGTCTTTCATTGTGCCACTAATTTCTACATTCTTGAAATCAAGTCCCTTTTTCTGAAGGCTTATTTCTTTCTCTAAGAAGGGCTTATCCTGTCCCACTACCGCATCGGGAGAATCCTCAACTATTCCCTGCGCTACCGCCGAGATCAACAGGTTGAGGGGTAAAATATCTTCTTTTGTTTGCTCTGTGCCAAACCGGGCGGTTTTCATCTTCAACCCACGGGGACTTGCTTCCAGGTGAAGACTTCCATTTTTCACACTCAGATTTACAGGTATGGACATATTCACATTTATCTTGGCATCGGTTACCGCCTTTGGCACGGCATCAACCACGGCCCCCACGGTGCTGTCAATAACAGTCTTCGCACCGCCCACAATCTGATCAAGCAACCAGAACGGTGAGCGGATAACCTTGCCGGCAATCTCACCGGCCTCTCCCAGTTGACCCAGGGTACCCTCTGTGACAATCTTTGCGCCCTCGTCAACAATTCCCGTTCCAGCTTTGATTATACCGGTTCCGGACTCCACAGGACCTGCTCCGGCAAGATAGACACTCATATCAATATTTATAACCGGCTTTCCGTCCTGCATTATCAACCTGGGATAAACCGTGTTCCCATTGGCATCCTGATTGAAGACAACATCCTTGACCATATCGCTTTCCTTAACACTTTTCAGAATCTGGTTCCAATTTACCGCTCCGCCGTCTTTCTGATCCTTCAACATTTCGTTTAACATCCTGCCGTCAAGCGTTACCATTGCGCTGTCGGCATTGACCGCTTGGTTTGTTGCCTCAAGATGACTGATAAAATCCGCCTGTCCTGTTGCCTTACCATCGGTATCCAATCTCAAGACCGCATGAGCTTTGCCGCCATGCTCCACAACCTGTAGTCCTGTCAGACTGGCGGTTATATTCTTGTTGAAACCCTCTTCCTCAACATTTGTAGAGAATTGTCCATTCTTCCTCAATACCTCCGCAAGCTTCTGACTTGCTATTTGCTCTATGTCGGGTAATGTATCGGCGGTTTTTTTACGCATTGCCTCTTTCACATTATTCCTGATGGAGGATTCCATGGACCTGACAGCTTTTCTTGTCTCTTTCTGAATTGTTTTCTCCACTAATTCATTCCCAATGCGCAGGAGTTTTCCATCAACATCCTTATGAGAAGGCGCCTTCATTTTCATCCTGCCCGGGCTTATGTTATCCATTCCTGAAAGGTCAATCTCCTGGGTAATATATATGTCCGCCTTACCGTCCGCATCTTTGTCGGGGCCAAGCCAGAAGTAATGTGTCGCCTCCGCAAGGGGTTTATCTTTATTCATTCTTACCGGCATTTCCACACTATTTGTCTGGTCTTTCATAACTTGCTCTATCAGATGGGTTGAGCCTGTCTTATCCATCCTTCCCCTTAATTGCCCGGACTTTTTCATCCTGTTTTGCAGCATTACAAATTGCTGTGAGGCCCGTTTTATCTGGTCGGATGAGGAGTTGGAATTCTGCATTACCTGCTTTAATTGATCGATCTTCTTCTGTGTACTGGTTCCATCCACATCAAGACTCACGCCTATTCTGCCTTTTATATTCATTGTCGATTCCTCAGGTGTGACGGATGTCCTGATACCTGCAAGCAAAATATAAGGTTTATCGGTTGAAGGTGGAGCGGGAGTTTTATCCGGTTTTATAAGCTTGCTTTGAACTTTCACATTGGGCGCCGCCTGCTCCAGGTCATAGGATATAGCAATGGGAAGCTCCTCTTCCTGAATCGAGCCGAGCTTTGTGCCCGTGGGGTTAATAGTTGTCCAGTTATTTGACTCCATCGGGGAGCTATAAAAATCTCCGCTTAAAACATTCGGCACTTTCAGGTTGAATATGGGATCATCACCTGTGGGCATGGGAACTCTCACAAGGGCAAGATGACCACCCTTGATCCTGTTTCCTGTTTCAATCTGTCCCTCAACCTGTGTGTCAACTTTGGAAATGACCGCGGCCATCTTTTCCTGTGCTTCGGGGGTCTCCTCGATCTGTGCTATCACTCTCTGGAATGTCTTTGCCGGTATTTTCACCTCGGCGTCTTCACCGGCAGATGATGTTGCCGCTCTCTTTACGGTAACAGTCCCTGTTTTGGAGGATGCTGCTTTATCCTGCTCCGGTCCTTCCGCCAGGGGGCTGACATCGGTACTGTATTCAAACTGCTTTTTCAACTGTGTAACAGAGGGGCCGTCAACATCGGTCTGTACCATCTCAAATGTGTCGGCCTGGCGATCCTTGCTGGCGTCATAATTCATATACTGCTGGCCGACCCCGGCCGCGCCGATGAGCGACGTGCCCAGAGCAGTCCATTTTACGGCCTTGCCGAATTTTGAATTGACAATCCTATCCATCATACCCATTATCGGCCCTCCATCGGGTTACTTCCGCTTGTTTATCGGCAGGGAAACCCCTCCGATATTCACCTTGTTTTCTCCCACTTCTATTGTCAGATCAGGCGTTTCACCTTGCTGTTCTTTCCCGGCGATCCTTTTCGCCGCTGATGATGTGGCGTTTCCATCGGAATGAATTGGGAAAGCCTGTACCGAGTTATCCTCGTTATTAACAGCGAATATTACTCCATCTTTCTCATTCAGGTAAAAATCACCAATCTCATTATCAGCCTTTATAATATATTTTATGTTCCCCGTTTTGGGTTCAATTCCAAATATATTCTTGAAAGTTCTTATAAAAAGTGTGCCGTCCTCAGCTTTTTTTACCCTGTAATTATCAGGGTTCTCTTGGCGTACTCTCACAAATTGTCCCTGCCTGCCGATTACTCTCTGCCCGGAATTCCTGTCTTTCAAAGGATGCGACCATTTGGATTTTCCGGTCATCGGGTCCAGCGCCTCGATAGTGCCGGTGTCCTCGTCAATTGAATGTAAAAGGATATTAGCATCGTTATATATGGGTCCATTAAATATGGTTCCGGCAGAGGGTTTTTTCCAGTAAATCTTGTCGGGATTCCCGGGATCCATGCATATTAGCTCTTCACCTGATTTGCTTTTACGAAGCGGTCCCTCCATGTATCCCTGAACGATCAACCGACCCTTTTGGGAATTAACGAATTTAATATATTGGTATTTAGGCTCGCCGTCAATTTCGAACACGCCGGCTCTGAAGTTACCCACACTGGGATGGTATGATTCATCTTGTTTCTCAAGCTTCCAGATTTCTTTTCCGGTATGCTTATCATAAGCCGCCATGCGTTGATAGTCCGTCATAAAGTAGTGAGCCGGGTCGGACGGAAAAGAGTCTGAAGGGTTAAGATTCCTGTTTTCCCAATTAACCCGGCCGTCAGATGTAACACTTAATGTCTTATTGAGAATAGAAATGTATTTCTGTCCCGGCTTCTTCTCCCCCACCCCGGCATGTACCAGGACGTTTCCATCTTTCTCATGGCTCACAAAAAGCGCCCCGCAACCGTTATCTCCAACTGGCTTGTCCCAGAAGCCAAGCTCGGCGCTGTTTTTCAGGGAGCCATCTTGATTGAGTCTTGAGAGGTGAAGTTTATCGCCAACCTTTCGAAAAGCAAGTATGTCGCCATTATCAAGCACTTTCACAGGTTTTTTGAAATGGAAGCCAAGGTCGAAGCTCCATTTCTCTTTTCCCGTTTTAGGATCCATCCCATGGAGCTTGTTATCCTCGCAGGCGGCGATAACGGTACCGTCTTTCCCCTCAAAAAGGTGTCTGGATTGATCCAGGAGGGGCGATTTTAAAGCTACAGACCATTTCTCATCGCCTGATATTCCGTCCAATTTCGCTATTCCGTCTTTTGTGCGGGCATATACGGATCTGTCCTTGCCGGGGATAATTGATGCGTAATATTCAAGTCCGGGTCTGTCGGATTTCCATAATGTCTGTGATTTTATATTCCTGGTTCCGGCTGTGAAGAACCGTTTCAATTGTGACTGTGTAAGTCCGAATTTATCCGGTTTCTTGCCCAGTTGCACATTATCAGACCCAAAAGGCGATTGGGAAACGTCGGAAACTTTATTACCCTTGATTTGTGGTTGTTGGTTTGATGTTATTCTCTTTGAAATTTCCATTGTATGATTAATGCCTTTCACTTTTCTGGATATAATATAATAGACATGGGTAAAAATAGATATAAATTACCCGCATTTATTGTATCATAAATGCGGGTAAAAAGATGTTTCCAACATGTTAATTTTAGGATAATAAGCCTATCTCCAATCCCCGAATAACACAAACTCTCCCCGGTAACATGGATGTAGTATTATTGAGTTGTCAATTAACTTTATCTTAAAAATTATGCCTTTACACTATGTTTTTTCTCGTAGGCTTCATGTGCTTTCGCATACATTTCCAACACCTGCTCTCTGGGCGCTGTATCTTCACCGCCCAGGGCGAATGAATCTATACCGGGAAGCCCCATCAGCTTGAGATACATAAACAACTGATACTTGTGACTTGCATTATGCTCAATTACATTGAAAGCGATAAAAGGCATAGGCTCATCGTCAACCGTCCAGAAATAATACTTCTTATTCAGGAATTCCTTCTCGGTCATATTGTCAAGATACTCCATTACTTTTTCATGCTCTTCCTTGAATCTCTTTATTGCCTCTTCTTTTGACGCTGACGGATGGTTTGCCATGTATTCCATAAAATTCTTATCCAGCTCTCTCATTGTCCCTTCAAATATCTTTTTCAGGAACATCTGACAATCACCCTGATGATATAATAACTGCCCCATTGTCATGAACTCCCCTGTTGGGGGTTTCCAGTCTTCTTTCCCCTCCGGCACTTTCTTCATAAGATGAAGAGTTGTGTCAGCCAGTGTTTTATAGGTTCTCTTAAAATCATGCAGACACCCCATTTAGCATACCTCCCTTTTAATTTACCTTTCATATATGGCCTAAAAATATAATTCCATTCACTCAAATGATACTCCTTCTTGTTTCCTGTCAACTGCCGTCAACTATATGCCAATTATTATTCCTGAAATTTTACTTATGTGGCATGATAAAAACCTCCTGTCGAGAAGGTATATGTTACCAAATTGGCAGGAAGTGAAGTAAAGTAACCAAAAATTCATGAAGGTAAAATTATCATTTCATCGAAGTTTATTTTTATCCAGCTAATAGTGTTTATTGTCCGAGTTTCCATGTAAAGAATGGAAAGAATGTGAGGCTGATAAGTATGAAAAAGAATGTTACTTTATGTGTATTTGTTTTTTTTCTGACTTGCCTGATTTTTTTCAACTCATCTATCACACAGGCAAAGATTACAAAGGGTGATCAACCCGACAAAATCAAACACAGCGCCGCCGGGCTTGATATTCACTTACAAGATAAAGATAAACAACACTCAATACCTGTTCATATAGAGATGCCACTCACCCACAGGGGATACCACGAAGCAACCGTTCATCTCGATAAATCAAGGAAGAAAATCAAATCGGCTCATATTCGAAAACCGTTAATTGTGGAAGATTACAAGGGATTCCAATTTTTAATCAAAAAAGCAGTCTATGACAGTAAAACCGATTCTTTTATGGGGCATGGAGAGATAAAAAGTACATACCTGCCGGGGGTGCTATCTGCCGGCAAGATAATCTTCAATAAAAAGGGCATTATAGAAGTTGACAAGATAAGACCCAAAGGCAGTTGCGAGGGATGCAAGATCGCCAACTTCCCATATACCGCCGAGAAGATTACATGGACAGGGAACGGGATAAAGTCAAAAGGAATGCTGAACCTCAGAAAATTACATGCAGATGTAACCGTACTTGTTACCAAAGATGGTATAGAAATTCAGAAGTTTCACGGTCCGGTTCACTGCATTGTTGAAAGAAGACACGCAGAGATTACGGGGCTCCATCTGAAGGGAAACCAGGTATATGTTGACGGAAAGGTTCGTATCCATGACGGTTCCACATATAAATTCAAGAATGTACCGGTAGGCCCCACTGGAGTGATAAGTGCGAATGTGCCAAAACCCAAAGCTCCAAAACCTTATCCGATGTACATGAAAAAGAAAAAGTCGGGTAATATCTTCCAGGTTCCTATGAATATTGCAAGCGGTCTTGCCGGTCTTCCAGGTGAGAAATTAATTAAAATCGCCAATACGAATATGATGATGACCGTTACCAGCGCCGATCTCGCTTCCAGCAAGGGAGTTGTATCAGGATATATTCCTCTCCCTCACCCCATAAAGCGGCTCAATGTATTTGAGGCAAGAGCGGAGGGTGGCAAGGCATTTATAAAAAATTCAAAGATGGAATGGCATATAAAAAAAATCAGGGTCCCAATAATACATTCCAATATTACTCTCAAAACACCCATAACTCTCAAGTATGACAGTGAATCCAAGACAAACAAACTTGTCGCCGCGGCAATGGGAACGCTGAAAATACAAGAAGTGGGCGCGCCGGCTGCCGAGATACTTATTGATAATTATGAGATAGACTATAGGGTGAGCGAAACTCCCCTTAGCAATATAACATTGGGTTCAACAGGAAAATATACAAACGCGTTTCTAAATGTGGATCAGGGAGTACAATTCGACGTCCTTGAAACAAAGCAATGGATAGGATACAGATGTAATGTTCAATTGGGCAGTATGAGCTTTTCTCCCGCTAATATCAGTTGGTTCAGCAAGGGAGTAATGGAGAAACCCTCATTTTTCTTCGAGATCCACTCCAGCGGTTATGTTAAGATCAAGATTACAACGGGCGATGATGTGCAGATACCGATTATCCCCGAGCTTTTAACACTTGAAGCTCCCGGCTTTTTCTTTCTCCGTCAACCGGGACTTATCACTGAGTTTCAGGTATGGGGAACATTCCTGCCTCCTCCCGATTGTGATGATATCCTCAGAATCGATGCCGATTTTTATGTGGATAAATCAGGAATGTACCTTTCAAGTGGAACAGGGGCGAATATATGGTTGTTTGACATAAATATAGGCGAGATGCAATGCGCCTTTTCAAGCGAGCATATGCAGTTTACCGTTGAAGGTTCTTTTAAGATATTTGGATATAAATTCTCGACAACGAATTGCCGTATAACACTGAAACGTGAAGGACACAGGGGAAACTCAAACCTTTTCCAGGGAAGCTCGGGCTTGAGAATACCTTATCCATGCCATTGTTACTGGAATAAGACGCCTCCCTTTTTTCATTGCCATACATGCCATAAAACAATCGGTATAAAAGTATGGATTCACTGGGACGGCGGTGTGGGTTTTGGACTGGGCAAATATCATTTCAAGATGCCCCATGGCACTCAACAGGCAATGTATCAGGGACCTTTCAAGGCAGATAGTCTTGAGTATGACGGCACATTGATAATCGACCGGGAAACCGGAATTCAAGCAACGGGAATGGATAACATACGATCTACGTCAGGACACGATTCCGTCTCCGGTTCCCTGAATCTCACCGGAAGCTGGCTTGGTGAAGAGATGATGACGGGGACAATCAAAAGCAATGTTACATTGAAACTCGAGCCGGACCTGCCATACGCCGACGAAAAGGTGAATTTAACATTCAACAACCTTAAGAGAAAGTTCGTAAAGAATCCCCAGACAGGAATTTGGATCAATGTGGATCCAGGCAAGGTAAATGTGCAATTTGATTTCACAAAGGACGGCAACTCTCAGACGTTCAACAGGGATTGCCAGTTGAGAATGAATATAAGTGATTCAATTCTGAACATTGACCTCGATCTCCCATCGGAGTTCGGTGGAACATATTCACAGTCACTTAAAATCGATTGACAGAAGGAATAATCCCGATTTACTCGAAATTAATTTCTATAACACAAAAGACAACATTAGATAGGCTGTTTAAAAGGGGAGAGAGTTTATGAGAAAAAAGCTGAATTTATTTTCCATTATTTTAATTCTGATTCTTGCATCCATTATAATTATATATCCAGTTTCGGCAAAAATGGCGACGGGCAAAAAACCAAAAGACGTCAATGCCAAATATAGCGCAGGAGGGCACAATGTCCATCTGGCGGAACCTCAGAAAAAGCATTCCATTCCCGCCCACATAGAGATGCCCCTTACTCAAAAGGGATATCATGAAGCTACGGTTCATCTGGACAATTCCAGGAAAAAGATAGTTTCAGCGCATATAAGGAAGCCCCTTGTGATTGAAGATTACAAGGGCTTTCACTTTACTATCATGAATGCCGTCTATGACGGAAAGTTAAATTCATTTGTGGGGCATGGGGAAATAAGGAGTGTGTATTTGCCGGGAGTTCTTTATGCAAGCCGGATAGTATTTAATAAGGACGGTATTCAGAAGGTCGAAAAAATAAGGAGCAAGACTTCCTGCACCGATTGTAAAATCGGTGGTTTTTCATACACGGCTGAGAAAATTACATGGACGGGCGATGGGATTAAATCAAAAGGACAACTGAACCTGAATAAGTTTCATGCCGATATTACGGTACTGGTAACGGATAAGGCTATAAAACTTCTAAAATTCCATGGTCCTGTGCATTGTCTCATCGAGGGAAGACCTGCGGAAATTACAAATTTGACTCTCAAGGGAAATCGGTTCTATATTGATGGAAATACAATAATATTTACCGGAAAAACTTACCGGTTCAAGAATGTCCTTGTAGGCCCCACCGGAATGATAAGGGCAAATGTTCCAAAAGTGAAAAGACCAAAACCCTATCCTCTTTATAAGGATAAAAAAGCTTTCCTGGAAACCCCGATGGATATGATCGCCGGATTGGCCGGTCTTCCCGGAGAAAACCTCAAACAAATAATAGATACAAATATGACAATGATCATAACGAGCGCCGATATGGCGGACTCAAACAGGGCTGTATCCGGTTACATACCACTTCCTGATCCCATAAAGAGAGTAAACGTAGTTGACGCACGGATCATCAACAATAAGGTCTCCGTCGAAGAAGCGGAGATGAAGTGGCAGGGAAAGAAAATCAGGGTGCCGATCATCCATTCAACATTGTCGCTCAAGACTCCAATTGAATTGGAGGAGGATGAGGAAAGCGGATATAAAAAGCTTACGGCGAAAGCCGACGGCATACTGAAAATATTTGAAATGGTCGCTCCCGCCTCAAAGATATATGTTGATAATTATGAAATCGATTACCGGGTACAACCCACAACCATTCCCGGTACTACCCTGAATTCCATCGGCTCATATACAAGTGCCTTTATACAAACAGAACAAAAAATACAATTTGATGTAATAGAGGCAAAAGAATGGATTGGCTTCAAGTGTGATATTGAACTTGGTGAGATGAAATTTTCCCCGGGAAATGTAAGTTGGTTTGAAAAACCCCTGATTGAAAAACCCTCATTATACTTTGAGATTCATTCCGATGGGTATATAAAGGTAAAAATAACCACCGGCAAAGAATGCAAAATTCCAATTATTCCCGAATTACTTGAACTTGAAAATCCAGGATTTTTCTTTCTGAGACAACCGGGGCTCATTACCGAGTTCCAGATATCAGGGACATTTCTCCCACCCGAGGCAGGAGATATTCTCAAAGTTAAAGCAGATTTCTATCTGGACGGACATGGAATGTATTTATGCGGAGGGACCGGCGCAGAGATCTACCTTTTTGATATGAATGTGGGTGATTTGCAATGCGCCTTTGCCAGCAAGAACATGCAATATACGGTTGAGGGGGATTTAAAGCTCTTTGGATATAAATTCTTTAAGGTTAATTGCCGTATAACATTAAAACCTGCCGGACACCGGGGAAGCGCAAACCTCTTCCAGGGAAGCTCCGGATTGAGAATACCGTATCCTTGCCATTGTTGGTGGGATAGGCATTTTCCATTTTTCCACTGCCATACATGCCACAAAACCATTGGCATAAAAGTATGGATTCATTGGAACGGACATGTGGGTTTCAATTTTGGAACCTACCATTTCAAGATGCCCCACGGCACAAAACAGGCGGTATATTCCGGTCCCTTCAAGGCAGACGGTCTTGAGTACGACGGCACACTGATAATCGACCAAAAAACCGGGATACAGGCAACAGGAAAAGATAATATAAAATCGACTTCCGGGCATGATTCCCTCTCCGGCTCTCTGAGTCTTAAAGGAAGTTGGCTCAGCGAGGAAATGATGACGGGAACTATTAATAGCAAAGTTACGGTTGAAATCAAGCCGGACCTGCCATACGCCGACGAAAAGGTGGATTTTACATTCAACAATCTCAAGAGGAAGTTCGTAAAGAATCCCCAGACAGGAATTTGGATCAATGTGGATCCAGGCAATGTAAATGTACAATTTGATTACACGAAGGACGGCAACTCTCAGACATTCAGCAAAGATTGCCAGTTGAGAATGTATATAAGTGATTCAATTATGAACATAGACCTCGATCTTCCCGCGGAGTTCGGCGGAACATATTCACAGGCATACAGAATTAAATGAGGTAATGGGAGTCATTTTTTCCAGGAGGTAACTGATGAAGAAAAAATATATCGGAATGGATCTGGGTCATCAATATGCAAATGTTGCAATTATTGACCAGGAGAAAGGGGACGTGTCCACAACATACCGGGTCGGATGGGATACGAAACCGGATGAACTTAAAAATGAGCATGAGGCGATGGCGACAGCACTGCTGAAATTGCCACATGAAAGTGAAGTCGCGTTATCATTACCCGGGGACAAGGTTCAGACCCGGTATATCGAACTTCCCTCGTTAAGGGGGGACGAGCTTCAAACTGCTATGCATACCGAGGTCAGAAAATTCTTCCCATACAACAAAAACATCCACCAGATGACACACGTTGAAATACCGACGTTATCCGGGCAAAAGAAGAGGAAAGGTTACCTGCTTATTGTTATACGAAAAGATTATATGGAAGAGCAGATTTCATTGCTTCGCTCGGTAGGTTTTAGTATCGCTCACGTGGATTTTCCCCATGATTCCCTGGTTCGTCTTTACCTCTGGGAGGATGAGAAGCTGCAACAAGGCGGGCATATGTTTATCCACCTGATGAAAGATATGATCCTGATTGGAGTTTTCCTGGATAAGGCTCTGTGTTTTTCCAGGACAATAAAGCCTCAAATGCTTGATTTACCGGGCTGGAAACAGGAAGAAAAAGTTGACATTGCCAATTACAAGCCTTTTGCCCAGACATTTGCAAAAGAAATTGCAGCCTCATTGGCTTTTGTAAAATACAGACTTGTTTCCAGGATAATTAACCTGGACAGTATTATCCTGTCAGGTCAAAACTGTAAGGACGAGACTCTTAATTCAGTTATTTCCAATGAAACAGGTATGCAAGTCAGGGTATTTGAGTCGAGTAAGTTGAAATTCAAAAAGAATATTACTCCCGATAAAATGTATAAATATGAATTGGCCTGTAGTCTATCCCTTAGAGTTTTGGAGGAATATATATGGGTATGATAGTGAAAGAACATCCCCTTTATCAAAAATTAAACGAGTTGAAGTTGATCGACGGTCTTGATCTTCAGGGTCAGGCTATTGGCAATCCCGAGGCGGACATACCTGATCTTATTGTTTCTCATGGATTGGCCACGCTCCCCGGAATGCTGTTAGTCCTGGAAGATTTTTACAATCTTCCAGGGATTTTCCTGGGAGAATTCAAGTCGGAATTTGACGCGCTTTCCCTGGCTTCCGAGGATATATGCAAAGAGATGAGCTTTATACCGCTGGCACAGACTGATGATCGTATATGCCTTGCAATGGCGGATCCTTGGGATATCGATGCCAGAAATTTTGTTGAGATGAAAACGGGCAAGGTGGTCGATCCCATAATTGCTATAAAATCGGATATTAACGGCTCAGTTGACAAACAATACGGCTCCAGCGAGGTTCTTTCCCAGGCGATACAGAACCTTGTGGGAGACGTCGGCATGGCGGATGACTCGGAGATGCAGAAACCCGACTTTCAGATCGAATGGGAAGACGCTCCCGTTATTAAGCTTGTGAATTACATCTTCCAGCAGGGAATAAGTCTGCGGGCAAGCGATATTCACCTGGAGCCGGAGGAAAACAGCAGTAACTTGCGTTACCGGATAGACGGAGTTCTTCACAAATATCCCTCTCCACCGCCGGAGATATACAAGGCGGTCGTTTCAAGAATAAAAGTGCTTGCCAATCTTGATGTCACGGAAAGCCGATTTCCTCAGGACGGAAGAATAAGTTTCAAAATGGGTATCAGAACCATTGACTTCCGTATTTCAATAATTCCCTTCTATCATGGAGAGGGTGTTGATATAAGGATCCTTGATAAATCCAGAGTTTCCCTCGATCTCGATTCTCTTGGTTTCCCGGAAGATCAATATAAGCAATATTCCAAAGCTTTCAACAGTCCTCATGGATTGATTCTTGTGTCGGGACCAACCGGATCGGGAAAAACCACAACCCTATACGCCACGCTGAAAATTGTCGCCACACCCGACAAGAAGACCATTACCATCGAGGATCCTGTTGAGTACGATATGAAAGGCATTGAACAGTCGCAGGTGAGGGAGGATATCGGATATAATTTTGCCATGGGATTGAGAGCGATGTTACGTCATGATCCCGATATTATGATGATCGGAGAAATGAGAGACCTGGAATCGGCGGAAATAGGAGTCAGGAGCGCTCTTACCGGTCATCTGGTATTCAGTACGATACACACGAATGACTCGGTCTCGGCAATCACCCGCCTCACCGACATGGGAATTAAACCATACCTTGTCAGCGCTGTGCTTCAGATGGTCCTTGCCCAGAGACTTGTAAGAAGGTTATGTAAAAAGTGTAGAAAACTGGTGTCAATCGAGAAAAAGAAGTTCGAGGAGCTTGGTCTTGACAAAGCTTCTCTTGATGAACTTGATGATAATGTGAAGGTTTATGAACCCGTAGGTTGTAAAGCTTGCAAGAACTTGGGTTATTTAGGTAGAATAGGTATCTTCGAGATTCTTGATGCTGAAAAGCTTTTCAGGCATACAAAAGAGCCGAATATGACACTCCAGGATATGACCGATCTTGCGTTGAAGCTGGGAATGAGAAATCTCAGGGCAAGCGGACTTAAAAGGGTGATTGAAGGCACAACATCCCTTAAGGAAATTTTGAAAGTAACGGCCGATTATTAGCTTTAAATTACTATTAACCGCAGAGGGCGAAGAGATAGGGATGAGAAGTGAATATTCTGTAGCAAAGAGTTTCAGCTTTCACTGTTAATCACTCAGCCCCCTGAAATGTTTGTCATTCCATAAGGAGGAATTTAAATAAACCGCAAAGAAGCAAAAAACGTAAACGGTTGTTGGAAGTCAAAAATTAGAAGAGAAGTTCGAAATCGGATCCTGCTTCCAACTTTTTACTTCTTTTTTTCCTATGTGGTCTTTGTGGCGAACAGATACCACTGTTAAAAGGTAAGGAGCATTTTTTATGGCGATGAAAAAATTCAAATATTCCGGGATTGATTCAAACGGCGAAAATACAACCGGCACAATTGACGCGAGCAACAGGGACGAAGCTCTTACCATTCTTGCCCGGCGCAACCTTATTATAAAGTCCGTAAAGGAAGCGGGTGATGCTGAGGAAGAAGTTAAGCCCTTCAAGCTCAATATTCCCGAGCTGTTGCACCGGAAAGTCGGATATGAAGACCTTGCAAACTTCGCTTTCGAAGGAGCTTCACTTATTGACTCCGGAGTTTCTCTACCCAAAACCCTTGAACTCCTTATCAAGGGGGAGAAAAATCCAACAATGAAGGAGACTTTAAAAGATGTTCTCAGAACTGTCAGGGCAGGATCTCCTCTTTCAAAAGCCGTTGCTGATCACCCCGATGTATTTCCACCTCTATTCAGCGCACTTATAAGATCCGGGGAAGGTTCAGGAACTCTGGAAAAATCACTCATGCAGTTGAGCGATTATTTCGATAATCTGAACAGTATAAGAAATCGAATTATATCGGCGCTTGCATATCCTGTGGTTGTAGTAATATTTGCATTCCTCATCTTTACGGGACTTTTCCTGTTTGTTGCGCCGAAATTCGTGAAAGTTTATAGTGAGCTTGGTGTGGCGGTCCCGTTTTCCACAAGAATTTTACTTGATATGGGTAAATATTCCGATGATGTTTTTTTTGGGGTGCTTATATCTCTGGTGGTTATCATACCCCTTTTAATTGCCTATTCAAGGACGGAGAACGGCAGTATGGCGATTGACAAATTAAAGCTTCAATTCCCGGTTCTCGGACCCATATTCGAACAGGTGGCAATCAATAACTTTGTCAAGACAATGGCAATCCTGATCAGAAGCGGAATTAATTTGAGAACATCCGTGGAGCTTGCCGCACATGTAACGGGAAATCGCTACCTTATAAAGCGAATCCTGGTTATGGAAAAACCCCTCACGGAAGGTAAGCAACTTAGCGAAGCCCTCCGTTATACCAATCTTCTGGGCGATGAGGTATTGGGAATGCTTGAGGCCGGTGAGAAATCAGGTAAACTCGGTGATATGCTGGAGAAGGTCGCCAACTTTACAGGTAATAAAATGCAAAGGGAAGTGGAGAGAATAATGGCAATGGTGGAGCCTTTATTAATAGGCATGATTGGAATTGTCCTGGGTGCGGCAATGATCATGCTTGCAGGCCCCTTATTCAACTTGCCGTCGGAGATAAATCCGTAACCCGGATAACGGATTACGGATAATGGACAATAGAACTGTAGGAGGGACGTCCCCGTCCCGATAAATGGATAACGGAAGATGGATGGTGGAAAATGGAAGATGGATCTCGTTTCCCCTTATCCCATTTCCCTCATCCCCTTTCCCGTATCCCGCATCTCATTTCCATACATGGGAGGAATTAAATTGAAAATACTTGTTATAGATCCCGATTCCAAAAACGCAAAAGTTTACGGAGAAAAAATCATCAAGGCAGGCGCTGAAATGGAGCTTGCAACCAGCGCTTATGAGTCCACAAAAATGCTCAGAAAGCTGGAGTCTTTTAAAAAGGGGCAGGACGAGCTAGTAGGAATTATTGTCTCGGAACTGCTCCCTGACATATCCGGGGAGCTGTTCAAAGCGGTTTTAACGGAAATGAAAAAACCCAAGCTACCCCCATCAATCCTTGTAAAATCAATCAATGAAGATGATATGACGATTAACGATTACATTGGTACAGTTTTGCAGGCAAAGGACAATTGATATTTTCCATGAAAAAAACACATTCAAACAACATAATAAGTAAAATCAGTGGTTATACCATCCTGGAGGCGGTTGTCGCCTTCCTGGTTCTGATGATCTTTTTCATTGCCATAAGCTCACTGGAAGTTGTGGCGATTCATTCCACAAAATCAATCCAGAGAAAGCAGGCCGCCGAGATTATATGCAGTGCAATATTTGAAGAAGTGCGGAGTAACGGCATTCCATATAACAAGGAACCGGAGCCGGTGTTAAAAGGGGTTGCTACGATAGGCTCGGTTGAATATAAATGGAAAAGAGAAGTATCAGATATAGGTGATAAGCCCAAAATGGGCAGATATTTGAAACTGGTGAGAGTAACGGTCAGGTGGCCCACATCAAAGGGAAAGGGTTTTCTTATCAGGGAAACAAGAATTGTCCTTCCCGGCGTGGCGGACCCGTCGCCGACTCCTTCGCCCACACATAGCCCACATAATCTGAAAGAAAATAATTTAAAATCCGGTGAAAATGATGCTAAATCCGAAAAGTAATAATAAAAAAATCGGCTCCAGGGGCTTTACGCTTATCGAGCTTATTATCGCCATGGCGCTGGGCATGATAGTTACAACGGCCGCATATTCGCTTTATGTCGGGGTTCTTCATGTTTCATCCAGGCTCCAGGGAGAAAAAGATGTCATTAACAGGCTCAGAGTAATCACAGAATTCATGGATCACGACCTGGGGCAGACCGATTTGAAAAAGACCACTATAATAAATGCTGAAAAGCCCGGGTATAAAAAAAAGCAGGTCTATCTTGTGGCGATGGCAATGCCCCGGGCTTATGACAAAGACGACGAAAAATTCCAGACTGTAAAAGACACGGGGCTTCCTATATGGAAAAGTCTGCGCGTCTATTACAAACTGCCCAAATCCGACAAGTTGAGGATGAAAGAGGTCTATCCGGAAGATCCCTCAGAACTGAAACTGCCCATTTCTGAAAAAGAGCTGAAGTCATACTGTGACGGCAAGGACGATCAACTTGTCGCAGGCAAGGTGACATATTTCAATCCCCAACCGATTTACCTCAAGGGAAAAGAGTTGTCCGAAGAACCGAAGGACAGGCTTGGCAGAATGGATATTTATATGACATTGTTTTACACCAACAAGAAAGGTATAAATACCCATTACGAGGCGAAGCCCTCGTTTGTTGCACGAAATTCTTTTTACGAAAAAGCCGGACCCCCGCATTTTCCCATACCAACACCGACGCCGCCGGCGGATGCCCCCATTACTCCGTCCGACTGGAAAGGAGCATCCACTGAATCTGAAAAAGTTGAGTGAAAAGTAAACATCTGAAATGAAAAAGTTAAAAAAAGAAAAAGCTTATATATTAATAATAACCCTGGTGTTCGGCGCCCTGGTTTTTTATATTCTTCTCGTCAGCGCCGTGGGACAGATGGATTTCAGTCTTTTAAAGCAAAAAATGCACAAGGATTATTGCATTGACGGCGCGCTGGGCACACAGGATTTCGCCGTTGCCGAGATAATATACGATCCATCCTGGGATCATGGATTCAAGAAACAGGATCTGGATTTTCCCGACGCAGACACGGAGATGGTATTCTGGAAAAAGCCCGACGCTACTCCATTACCCCATCCCACAACATCTCCGGTTCCAGAAGTTCCAGATAACAATGAAGTGTCAATAAAAGAAGCAATGACAAAACCAATCCCCACAAAAACTCCTGTTCCAAAACCCACAATTCCATATTGTACAAATAATTTCGGTAACTTTGATCCCGCCGTTGGATGGAACGACAGGAATGTACCGCCAGGCTATGTCCACGTTGTTACTAACTCGGAATCATCAGAAGTGAAGGAAGTCCGTGAGGCTCTTGTAAATCCATACTACCGCCTGTTTTTCGAGGATTTTAACGCAAACGGCAAGGGAACGGAAGCTCGCAATAAATGGAATTACATGGAAGGCACAATGGGCTATCTTATCAAGGACAAGTTTCTATTCATGGGATCTCCGGAACCGGAGAAAAATGTGGCAGAATATGCCACCGCCGGAAAAGATTACTGGACAGATTACGACTTCATATCGAACCTCGCCTATTATGGAAACGATCCGTTTGCCTTATATTTCAGATGCAAGGATTTTGAGGGATACGCCTTCCTGATATCACCTCTGGTATCGGGGAATATGATAGAGGGAGCAACAGTCGAAATATGCAAGGTGGATAGTGACGGAAAGAACTGGGTGGGATTCGATTACTGCGATGTCTTATATGCAGGAAACCCATTTGAATCAGATAAACTACCGGCATTCTGGAAATTGCAAGCTTCCGTAGAGGATGACAAAGCATGGCTATGCGTGAATGAAAAGGTAGTAACAAGAAAGTTTGACCTCGCAAAGGGAGGAAATATAATCAAGTCAGGCTACATAGGCTTCTGGGCAGAAGAAAACGGCACGGAGATAGGCGTAACAAGAGTGATTGTAAATAAACGCGGGTTGGCTATGATAACAATCCCGGCTCAGTGGTGAGGTTTGTTTCAGGACTTGCCGGAAGGATATGTGCGTTTGAGGATGGACATAATAATATAGAAGGTTTAAGAAAGATAATCTTAATCCAATAAATAGGTAAAATTCCTATTTGTTGGCGTTATGCGCTCTCAATCTTTCTGACAATTTGGGGGATTCTTATCGTGTTTATTCTCTGAGAGAATTTGTGTGAAATCAAGTGTTGGGAGGACAAAAGAACCGCCAGGAAAATTCCCGGTTGCCTCGAGAATAATTCCTCTTGCTGTGCTAAAAAGCATTGCAACACAATTATATGGAATTATTTTTTGCCTCAGTTCCCTGGGAATATTTGGATGAACAAAGAACTGACCCTCCAGGGCAATTTCCACCTTTTTTAGCTCACAAGCTTTCTTGTTGTGCTTTGCCTTGTTCTCTATGAAAAGGAAAACTTTTATTATCGATTCTTGTTCCGGTTCTCCAACTCTCATACTCGCTTCGATAGAATATTGACCATCTTTTTTATAGTTAGAATCGAATTTATCATTTGCCTCGATTGACAGTTTTTGGATTAGAACTTTCTTAAGCTGCAATGGGGATAGCATCTGCATTCTCCTCCATAGAGACTTCTGTCTCATATTTTTCTATGCCGCTTCTCGTGTAAGGCTGAATATTCCGAAAGCTTCTCTCGACTTCAAACAATATGCTTGGCGTATTATAATTAATGTAGCTTGCCAATGCCGGGAATTCGGCTTCCCGCTCAGGCTTTTCCTTAATAACGGAAGTCCCCAGTTCCACTCTGATGTCGGTCTCAAGCGCAATTGCAATTTTCATTAAAGTCTCGATAGTAATATTGGGCGGACCCCCAAGCAATCTCGTAACGTAGGATTTGTCAACTCCCATTCTTCTCGCAAGTTCTGTCCGATTGATGCCTTTCTCTTTCATTATTTCGCAAATTTTCTCAGTCAAATCAAAGAGGATTTCCTCCGCCCTGAATTCAGGATCATCTTTCCATTCATCAATAAGCTTCTCATAACGAGTTTTTCTCATTTCAACTACCTCCCTGTGGTTCCATTGGTTTAAGCGTTTCTGCAATTTTCATTCTTTTATTGGCTCTATTCAATTCACCTGGCGGCCATTCATCCTGTTTTTTTCTGAACATATGAGTTATCACAATATAATTCCGATATTTTTTATGATAGAAAAAAGGAATTCGTATTTGTCCCGCCTTTATTTCAAAAATACGATCATCTATTTTTTTACATTTTTCCTGGCTCCAATTCACGCCAAAGTTAGTAATCCTATTTAGCATGTATAAAACTTTTTTTTGTTCTCTATTTGTTAAAGAGTCAAAGAAAGGCTCGTAATCGTATTTCTGATTCAATTCCAGCCAGCAGATTCTAAGTACTGAACCTCTTATTAGATACCATAAATTGCATTTTTTATGCATCTCACATCCTACTTTATATGTTGACATAAAAGTCAACTATTGTCAAATATTTTCTGCATGCTCATTAAGTCCTGCTTATATGTAAAATATTTTTAAATAGTCATCATAAATGTTTTCATAACGATTAATTCCCCGATATCGGTCTCTTTAACGCCAGGTAGTCGCCGCAGAAGTCAAGGAGTGCCGGGGCGAACCAACCGGAGCCGGTGATTTGATGTTTTGCAGGTCTTCAATTTTGGAGCCTATTCGCTTGTAAAATTCCACTCTATAACAGCCATAATATGCAGTACGGTAACGCCGGTATCTCATCGGTAGATCCTGTTCATCCATCGACCTGGAGAGCACGCCGGCGTCACTCCATTTCATCTTCATTCCACTGGGAAGAGTTTCAATGATTTCCGGGGCAAGATCCGGATCGGTGAGGTAGTGTTGGGGTATTGGGGGTGATCACTCCTTTGAGGTGGTTTGGATGGATAGGGAGAGAATGTGGAAGGCCTGATTTATTGGCATTTGAAAAGATAAGTATCAATTTTTCTTTAATTAATTTTACGAATTGCAGGCTCAGGTCAGGGCTACAGCAGTACCAATTATGACACCGTCAATGAGTTTGATAGTTACAATGTTGTCCTTTGGATTGTTTAGACATTTCCTCATTGTGCTATCACCTCCTTTTTGTTTCAAAGCTATCCTCAAATTAAAGAGTGCTATCATGGTTGAAATCAACCAAGAAACTAAAAACAAAGCCTCCGACCCTAGCAATAATAGCGCTAGCCTGAGCCTACAATATATTAAAATATAACAAATCATACAGTTTAAGTCAACTACAATTCAGGAAGTTAGCTCACCCAACACTCACACAACGTCTCCGCCTGTTTCAAAACCGTTTCCGTCGCCTTATCTTGTTTGTCCGGCGGGTATCCGTATTTTTTAATCCTCCACAAGTTCAATATATGTTAAAATCTCTTTCATTACCTTCCTGAAAGTCAAAGCCTCCATATCATCTTCATCTGCTCAAAGTCTATCCTGGCCCTATTATAGATCATCTTACAATAGTCCGCCACCTTATCCAAATCAAAATGTGGGTCATCGCTGGGGAGGAGTTCGGAAGAGTCCTCGGTTTATATTAACTCCTAATGATTAGGGCGTTTTTCATATATATTTTTTTGCCCAAGAACTCTTTCTTCATAATGAAAACCTTACTTCTAAACCCAAGGTAGTCCTATGTCTCTTGGGAATATTATGATTTATTGATTTGTCTCAAATTTTTCCACTTTTTCCAAGTACTCAAACAATTCTATGGCGGCATTAAATACTTCCCCGACAGATTCTTCACTTACCTCTTCAATCTTACCTTCATGTACTATTTTATTGCGTATCTTCCTTCCTTTATTTATCATATTAATCATGTTCCCAGAAGGCTTCATTGAATCAGGCGCCAGAGTTGGCAATTCAAGGTTTAGCTTCATACTAAGGCCCAAGTCTTTCTCGGAATCTTTAATTTTATTATTTGAAACTCCAGCACTTTGATACTTACTAACAACATATTTTGTGATAACTATTTCACATGCAATAATTATTTGCAATAAAGCAAAGGCAAAGTGTCCATTCATAATTAGCTGTTTGCTTGAGTATAGTAGTTCTTTTGCTATATTACATTCATCTCCTATTGTCTTGTGGAATCTATTCAATTCTTCCTTAGACAATATGGTTGGATTAAGGGCAGATCTCCCTAAATGAGGAGCGATTCTCATCTGCTTAATTATATCTTTCTTTTCCCCTTGCATTAGAACATAAAAGCAATCAAAATTTGATTTATCGTATCGAATAGAAAACACACTGGGATGGGGATCTGATCCCTTCGCCATAATGTACGCATCTAAGAGAATATTTATTAGAGATGAAAATTCATTGATACATTTTTCCAATTCACTCGTTAAAGCATCTTCAGCGGTTGTCCCTTTAATAATGAATCTTGAGGTAACCATAGTTTTCAAGAATTCTACCGATGCTGTCTGAGGAATTCTCAATTTTATGTTATTGAGAGTCTCATAAATAGCTCTCTTATCAACAAGCCAATAAAAATAACCATAACTTCTCTTAATTAATCTCAAATATATTGATTCAAAAATAATACGATTAAATTTTCGAATATTAGCTCCATCTAAATTGCCTAAGCCAATTTTCAACAAATTTATGCCCTCTTTACAAATAGATAAATTCTTAAAATAATATTCATCATAGAAATTCCGCATTTCTATTACTTTATTTATATTTTTGATAAGCAAATCTCTTATATCTTGTGAAGGGGACTGGCCACCCACCCATTTGCCAATTATTTCTTGTAATTCTGGATCAAGAAATTCCCATATTCGTTTAAGCGGTTGAGATTTACGAGTCTTAAGACTACTCATAAATTCTGATTCATCAAGTATATCACTAATTTGAAAAGAAGACTTTTCTCGTCTTTGACAATATGATATTTTAGCCATTGTATTTGATACACATAAAATTCTTTGCTCCCCCTGGAATGGGATATTAATAATATGAGCATGATTTTCATTATGACTAGGGAGATAATCTGGCAAAACAACACCTAATTCTATTGTGAAAGATCCGTCCTCTTTTGGCTCCAAGTCCTCAAAGATAATCCCGAGAGATGAATCTTTTTTTATTCCAGGAATCCCGAATCCAAATAATTCTTTATAAGAAAACCTCAATGCATGATTAAATAGCCAGCTAGAATCGAATCCTATGCACATTTCCTTAGGAAATGGAGGAGCATATAGCCCTATATAAATTATTGGCGAACTCTTTATTCGTTTTGGTCCTTCAGTCAAAATGATCATCCTTCTTTAAAAGTAAATGGTCAAGGCTAAGGGTGGCAGAAGCTACACGAAATATATCCGGCATTAGACAATGAAAATGTTTCAAAAAATCCTTCTCCTCCGACTACACAGGGCTAATATAATCGTAAAAGTCCAGGCTAAAAATGCTTGTCAAAACCGCAGGATTCTTTTTTGAGTAATTCTGCCTTATCCATTTTCTTCACAGGTATTCTTCATCATTTCTCTAATATTATTCTATTAATGGAATAAGAATCCTCCATGATGGTTATTTTGCAATTCTGTTTGTATGTTGTGGAATGGCGTTGCCTGTGTTTTATGAATGATTTTTTAAAATTTATCTCATTCGGCACATTTTTCATAGACCCTGAGATGACCCTGGATAGATCCTGAAACAAGTTCAGGATGACGTTTGTGGCATGGTGGTTTCAGGGTGTTTGATCTGAAGACCTCCTGCTGTAGGAGAGCCTTCCAGGCTCGGTTTTCGTGGCAGGATGCCACTCCTGCATAGATGTTCGTGCCTGCAAAGATTTTCGTGCTTAATTCCTTGATTATTATGATATTTCTAATATATCCAACGGGTATCCCATTCTGTACCATTTTATCCACTCAAATGCAAGTTGTTCTATGTCTTTGTTATCCATTCTTATGCAGCCTTTTGTTAGGGTTTCGTAGGGTCTTCCTGCGTGAATTAGTATTTCTCTTTCCCATGCCATTTTGTCGGTAAAGCCTTCCGGGGCGTCGTTTGACCCCAGGGCGAACCTGACTCTTCCCATTTGAGACTGCTCAAATTCGTCCCATTCCTGCACATAAGACTCTTCCGGCACTACATTATAGAAGCCAAAGTGGGCACGGTAGAACTCTTTTCTGAAATCTTCCGATATAAAATCAGGAGGCGACAAAGTAAGAAAACCCCCGGGGGCGGGTCCCCAACTTTCTATAACGAGGGGATCCCCGTGAGGTTTTTCTGTATTGTTATGGGCAGGGAATGAAAACATGACCCTGTTTGATATTCTCTCAAACAGGTAAATTGTATTTATTTCCCTGAAAAATATAAGTAAGGGCGATTGCCGGCGATTCACGGGAATCAGAGTGTAATACTTTCATCCTGCCTGTAGAGGTCGGCATGAGCTCCCAGGCGTTTGTCCCTGTCTCTGTTGATAATGCGGGCGCGATGAATCTGTTCATTCCCCTTGCGTATTTTTATCAATCCCTCGTCAAGATGAACGGGATTCTCGTCTTCTATAAATTCCATCATTTCTTTCATGCCCTCATTATAGAGCTTGACTCCTGCAAAACCCACATCGAGCTCTTCCTCGAAGTCCTCCATAATTTCTTCAGTGATGGGGACTTGCCCTATTTCACTCTCGATAGTTTTGAGTTTGTTATATATCTTTTCCATAAATTCTTCGAATTCTTCGATGGACCATTCTCCGGATTTCACCATTTCAGCAGCTTTGACAAATCCCATATACCTTTCATTAACTTTTTCCACGCTTGCCATATCAATTGCATAAGCCAGCTTGGGAAGTGTTGCGCCGCATTTCTCACAGTAATTTTCATCGGGTGAGTTAGGCTCACCGCATCTGAGACAAAGAATCATTCCCATTTTAAATTCCTCCCTTTATAGAATTGAAATGTTAGATGTGAGGGTATCGAACAAGTGATTTTTTACCGCAAAGACCGCAAATTTCGCAGATAATGAATATTGAGAGACAGTTGACCCCGGTCTATGCCCTCCCGGTAGATGATTAATAACGTGTATAGAAAGCTTTCTTCGATTCATATATATATCCTGCTTGCATACATATTCTGCATTCATCGGGACGGGGAAGTCCCTCCTACATACTGGAGGCGAGAGGTGGGAAATGGGGTACGTCCTCTGATATCCGTTATCCGTTCCCTTCTGCGATCTCTGCGGTGAACAAACAAATCCATCATCCGCCATTTGTTTTCCTTTTCGGGAAGACGCTGAAGCGTCTGAAAGTTTTTGTTAGAGAGGCGTGGAGTGTGATTCCTTCTATCCCCCCGGATAAATCCGGGGGATAATCTCATGGGAGGTTTAAAAACCTCCGCTACCGCTAATGGAAGTGGGAGGTGGCAAGTGGGAGGTGGGAGGTGGGAGGTGGGGACGCGATTTGTCATCTACAATGCGTACTCTATCCTTTTCTTCGTGTCCTTCGTGGCTTCGTGGTTAAAATTTCCCATCCACAGCCCGGTATCCGGCATCCATTTATCGGGACGGGGACGTCCCTCCTACAGATCGAGAGGTGATAAATGAGAAGTGAGAATGAGATCCGTTCTCCGTTTTCCTAATTTCCTTAGAGGATAAAACCTTATTTCCTCATTTCGTTATCCGATCCTCTTATATACCAGCATTCCACCGGCTGGCAGGTCAAACCTCGACCCGGCGTTTCCTTCAACATACTCTTTGCCGTTCCCGAATCCCTTGCCCCCATATTCTGTGTTATCGCTGTTGAAAGTTAGCTTCCATTTGCCGTCCAGAAGCGGAATATTGTAATTCCCCATGTCGTTCTTGTTCAGGGAGCTGAATACGAGAAACTCCTCGTTGTTTTTCTTTCTGTGGAATGCCATCACCGAATTTTCATTATGGGTATAGACCCTGTTTATTTCTGCATCGCCGTCAAACGCGGGGCTGTTCTTTCGAAGTGATATTACATCCCTGGAGAAATTGGAATGCATCTTTCTCATCACATTATATTTTGCTTTATCTATATTTTCCGGATCCTGCGAGGTGAGGTACTCGAAGATTTTCTTGTTATCAATTGACAAATCCTTGTAGAACCGGTCATTCTCCCTCTGCTCCGGGGACATTGAGAGAAGCCTGTCGTACTGGGTAATCTGTCCGTCGTTGAATGTTACATTTTTCCAGTTGGCATCCTTGCCCACATCCTGCCAATCCCAGCCGATATCCCACGAGGATGTTATCGCCCAGCTAAAACGGTTGTTTGCAAGGGACTCGCTTCCCTGGAAGAATATGGGAATACCCGGCGAGAGCATTCCGACGCCAAAGGCGAAGCGCGATGCATTACGTGCCCATTGTTCGGGAGCATCCGCTTGCTTGCCGCCCTGTGCAACGTTTATTATTCTATCAGCGTTCCCGACCTCATCGTGATTCGATATTACCGTTACCGAGTTCATTTGCGATTCGAAACCGGGATGCTCAATCATATGTCCCATAAACTTGTCCATATTTGTTTTCGCACCCTGAGCCGCTTCCTGTAGAATTCCCCATTGGTGATGTGAATGAACCAGTCTGTGCTGGAACTCGGTATTCCACATATTATCGAAACCTGCCCCACCCTTGCCGTCGGATAACGCGGGTTTTGTTATCAGGGGAGAGTTGGGGAATTCCTCGGCGGAAGTGATGGCATCGGGATGGAAGAAATGGATTTCCCTGTTCATCTTCCTGAGCATATTCCAACCCGGTGTGGCTCCGCTGGATTGATCGTGAATCGGATTAGTGAAATCGAATCTCAGTCCGTCGAAATTAAGCTCATCCAACTGCATCATGGCATTATTCACAAGAAATCCGCTTACCTGCGGTTGGTCGTATGCAGGCATGGCTCCCCAGGGTGTATCACGAAGTCCTTTAAACAGGCTGTTTTTACCGGATTCAACTTTCGTCTTTTCATCAGACTTGGGCTGCGCATCTTTCATCACACCCCTTAAATGGACGTCGGACTTGCTTCCGGATGATTTGAACAGTCCGGCCGCTCCCACATTTTCCGTTGGCTGATCCCAGTTAAACCAGGGGTTGTTGCTGCCGTCGGATTCCCAGGACTGGTTGAATTCACCGCCAAAATGATTATATACGACATCGTTGATCACATTAAATCCCTTGCCGTGGGCGGCATCGACAAATCTTTTGAGCGCCTCGGTTCCGTTAACCCACTTTCCGTTGTCGTCAACGAA
This sequence comes from Vulcanimicrobiota bacterium, assembly GCA_021107945.1. GTDB lineage: Bacteria > Vulcanimicrobiota > JAJTBE01 > JAJTBE01 > JAJTBE01 > JAIORV01. The sequence goes on from JAIORV010000187.1 coordinate 43,229, forward strand.
GCCATAGTTTGAGGTCTGAGCGAATGAATTTGTTCCAATGTATCCCCAGTCGCGTGTTCCTTCCGCCGCGTTGGTGGGCAGAAGTTCTATTGTGTTAACACCAATATCCTTAAAATATTCAAGCTTCTTTATCATGTCCTTGAATGTGCTTCTGCGGACATTTCCCGCTTCGCCGAATATGGATCCGACATGCGCCTGATATATTACATACTTGCTCTTGTCTGTGGTCATTCTCGGCACATCGTCATTTTTCCATTCGAACGCTTTCAGGTCGGTTATTATCCCGGCGCGTTCGAACCCGATCTCTTTCTGTATCTCATTTGTATAGGGATCGTTGAAAGGAGTCGCCTTTCTCTCGACGGGCTGGAGGATGCCGTCTTTATTGACATCTCCCACCATTTGCAGATTCCCGCTTTCATCTCTGTTATAGACTTCAAGCTGATAGTCAAGTCCAGTGAGTCCCTGCGCGCCATTAATCATTGAAGCCCAGGCGTCTCCCTGTTTTGTGAGTTTGATACGCCCCTGCTCATCTATATTGTTTTCATAAAAATCGTTAAATTCACCCTCGTGAAATTTCTCTACAAGGGAGCCGTCGATCTTGCCCAGTCTTTCCTGGAGGGCTTCCCTTGTCATGGGTTTTCCTTCCTTGTCAAAAAGCTTGAGGTATGCCGCCTCCGCATTGCCATGTCCCTGAATCTCGAACCTGGTGAAGCGCATGAATGTCTTTTTGCCGTCCTCGTAATGGAACTGGTGAACCTGTTTTCCTGTTTTCGGGTGGAGGTAAATCGTGTTTATTCCCTTCTGGATTCCCTGGACTTCCCTGGCGTAGGGATCCGTCCTCTCAATCCTCTTTCCCTCAGATGTGACCATGTCATAGACATAGTTCTTGCCCACCATATCCTTCCATCCATTGTCTATTTTTGCACTCCAGGTACCGGTTTTTGCGTCTTTTTCCATCGGGATATATTGCGCTTTTACCGGGTCGTCGTCCCAGACTTTTACACTCAAGTCCCGGGCGTGTGGAGCCCAGTAGCGGAAATTAATATCTTCTTTCTCACGGTATGCGCCCATCTTATGGCTTGTCGTGGGGGAATACAGGAATGTCTTGTCCTTTACAGACGGATCAAATTTGAGATTGCCCTCCTCAAAGACCGCCCATTTCCCCTTACCGCTCGGACCGTCCGCCAGAACACCCCATTGCCAATCGTGGGGGGCGTCGTCAAGGACGGTTATCGTGGCTTTGTATCTTCCATCTTCCATTTTTTCCATAGGTACAGCGGAGCTTTTCCATTCTGTCGAATACTTACCGGAGCATTTATCCCAGCTTCCGATAAGCTTCAGGTTCTCAAGGCATTCCCTTCCGCCGGGGTCGTATATGAATGTTACTTTCTCAACCTTTTTACCGCCGTCGCCAACACTGTAAAGGTCTTTTCTGAAGAGTGGAGCCTGTTCCATTAACTTTTTTTCTTCCGGTCTTACAATAGTTGATGCTCTCGGTGACTCTTTCGATGTTTTTTCTTTTACCGGGAAGTTACCCGAAATATCAACCAGATCTACTTTTGCCTTTACATCTTCGGCTTTCACATCGGTCTTGGATGATATCTTTATTGTATCCTTTGCAACCGCTTGCTTTACCTTAGCGACATCTGGTCTTGTGTAAATATTATCTCGGATCTCCACAATAACTCCGCCTTTCAAACAAGGAAAAATTTGGGATTAGAAACCTAATTAAAAATACACTCTCCCAAGTAATATTATACCTTTTTATTTGAGTCATGTTTGTTAAAGTTTCGTTAACGTTTTGTAAAAAGATGGATTCCGGGTGATTTTCAAGGAATTTCTATATATTTAGATAAGTAATAAAGTGCGATATATTGTCAAGAACGGGCTTTTATTTGACTCCGATATTAATCAGCGAAGGATCTCCGAAAAACGAATCGTCCACGCTGTCATCCTGAGCGGAATATGATCTTTATCTTTCCTGAATAAGCCCTGGCAAGAACGGGTTTTGCATACCTCCGAAGTATTAATCAGCGAAGGATCTCTACCCCTGCGAACTTTGCGGTAAATAATTACTTTTCATCAAAAAACATGCCAGACAACAGAAACACTCATAAAAACAGCAATATAGAAATACATCAAAATCCTTACCCGGAATGGTATAGGTTTGTTATTGAGGTAATTCTGTTTCTCACATATGTCGTGTTTGGAATGACATTTGCCGCGGCAGGAAGCTTTCTTAAAGATATTATGAAAGAGCTTTCGCTCACATTGAGCCAGGCAAGTTTCTTGAATACAAGCGTGACATTTGCCAAAGTATTCGGACCCACGCTGGCGGCATTCATCGCGGCAAAACTGGGACTGAAGAAAGCTTTCCTCCTTGCCTCCACACTGATATGCCTGGGAATATTCGCTCCCCTCGCCCCCGATTACCCGATGCTTTTGCTTGCCCGGTTCGGAATGGGGATTGGTGGAGCACTTGTTATTGTCTATTTCACACCAATAACTATGCAATGGTTCTCCAAAGAAGAGAGGATTTTTGTAAACGGGATAAACTTTGTCTCCATCAGCGTCGGTATGATGCTGGGCTTTTTCATTACGGATCCTTTGATTAATGCACTGGGGGGATCCTGGAAAAAAGCTCTCATCATATATAGCTCCATCAGCATATTCCTTGCCATAATGTGGCTTATTTTCGGAAAAGAAAAAGACGGAAAGAATATACCTGCCCAAAAAACGGGAAATCCGTCGTGTATTTCAGGTTATATAGATGCGCTAAAAGATAAGAATACATGGAAGATCACATTTGCATATGCGGGGACTCTCTGCCATTATATGACATTCATTACATATTTTCCGACTTTCTACAAGAACTCACCGTTTTTTGCAACGGACTCATGGGTCTTAAAAGCTCCGGCCATCGTGATGTTATCGGGGATACCCGCGGTGCTTACAGGAATAATGTTATTGAAAATGTTCAAATTAAGAATTCCCATAATCAGGCTTGCAGGCTGTATTCTTGTGCCTGCGGCGATGGGGATGTTTCTATTCAAGGGTGAAGCTTCTATCCTTATATGTGCCGTACTCACAGGGTTCGGCATGTTCTTATGGCGGTCTCCCTTTTTCACAATACCCCAGGAACTGCCCGGCGCTACCCCGGAGAAAGCCGGTTATATGATGAGCATATTCTGGGCTGTGTCATACACTGCGGCGACCATAGCGGTATGGTCTGTGGGGAGACTCACGGAGATAACGGGGACTTTCATCCCCGGGTTTATCCTTGTTTCAATCCTTGCAGGATCATTACTGGTAGGATCGTTTATAATTCCGGAGACAGGCCAAAGTAGGATTAAAAAAAATAGCTAAGGGATTGGGGCTTGATATTTGGTTATATATATGATACCATTAATTTGTGAACATTAAAAAGTTCTATAAAAAAATTGAAGGCAATCCTTATAATGTAAGGTTCAAAGAATTAAGAACATTCCTTGATAAGATTGGTTTCAAGGCAAGGCGTTCGGGAAAGGGATCAAGCCATATTATTTACAAGATGGACGGCGTAAAGGGTATTTTAAACATTCAGGAAGATAAGAATAGAGAGGCAAAATATTACCAGGTCCAACAAGTGGTTAATTTTATCAAAAAGAATAATCTGATATAAGGTGGTATTAAATATGTTTTATAATCTGGAAGATTATACTCTTAAAATATTTCCTGGCGAAGATGGAAAGGGATATATAGCAACTACTTTTGAGATGCCAGCTATTTCAGGTTTCGGGGATACAATTGAGGATGCTATGAAGGAGTTCAGAGAAGCGTTTAGCCTTGCAAGAGAAGTTCTTGAGGAAGATAACGAAGACATGCCGGAACCGCTCAGTAAGAAAAGATACAGTGGGCAATTCACCATTCGAATCCCAAAGGATCTGCATTATCGTCTTGCTGAAGCTGCATCAAATCAACAGATAAGCGTTAATCAACTGATAAATTATTTACTATCGAAAAGTGTCGGAGAATTATGCGCTTGATAATTTATTGAATTGATATAAGCATTTCTATCGCTTGATACCATTTTGCATTCAAATTTTGACGCCATCTTCGAACAGCTTTCTTGTCAGCTCCAGATCCTCAGGATTGTCAACATTAAAACCCGCCTCGGCGTATTTTGTCTCGATTCCCTTGCCTGAACATTTCATTATTGTATATATTTGGCCCTCTATCTCTTTTATGGTAAGTTTCCCCAAAATAAGTTTTATCAGGAAACCAAATCCCAGGAGCGATGCAAGTCCGAATGGATTTTTCCTATTATCGGAAAGCTTGTTAAAAAAAGCTTCGCACGAATCTATTATCTCCGGGTTCATGAGAAACAATCCTGTTCCGCAAAATGTCCCGTCTTTTAATTTAACATATGTATGTCTTAAATCCGGATATTTCTTTTCCGAGTTTTTCTTTGAAAGGTATGCGTATGTAATATCCACCCGCACTCCGACGCTTCTTGTAATGAAGTCTTCAATCACATTGGAATTGATCATAGGCAAATCACATGGAAGCACGAGAACCCGCTTTGGCTTTGGTTCAAGGGCTTTAACGCCCAATTTAAGCGATGTGGCGATTGAATCTCCCCCGTTGACAATTAAATCAACTTTATTCTTAATGTCCGCCGGGACATGCTCCGGATCTGCAACCAGGACCACTCTGTCGATCTGCTCAACCTGGCGAACGGCATCTATGGAATATTCAACCATTATTTTATTGTCGATTTTTATAAATGCTTTGCCACGGGATTTGCAATATTTCTTCAGGGATTTATCTACTCCACCCCCGGCAAGTATTATTGCATCAATTTTCATTCCTATCCAACACTCCGATTTTAAATGGTTGTTGCCCTGACAACCCTCCCCAGTTTCATTAGGTTATTCAAAACATCATCACTTAAATTCATATTCTCAAATATCCCAAATACGGCGGAACCACTGCCGGTCATGAGCGCGCCAAGGGCACCGGATCTCATAAGTCTATTCTTTATGGCCTGGATAGGAGAGTGTTTCTTTATTATCAAAGCTTCAAAATCATTAAACAGGTTCCCCGCCATTCCCATGAGATTCCTTCCATAAAGGGACTTCATGAAACTGTCAAGTCCGCTTCCCCTTGAAAAGTAGCCTCCCTCGTCCCATTCCATGTAAGCATCGGCAGTGGAGACTTTGAAAGTCGGGCAGACAAGTATGATGGGAAATTTTGGTCTCATGCCCCTGCTGATATATGTAATTTTATCTCCTTTTCCTTTCCCGATCGCAAGTCCTCCCCTGAGGAAAAACGGTACATCCGCCCCTATCTGAGCGGCATAATTCTGAAGCTCCAACTCGGTAAGGTTTAATTTCCAGAGCCTGTTCAAACCCTTGAGTGTGCAAGCGGCATCACTGCTTCCACCGCCAAGCCCCGCTCCTATGGGAATATTCTTTCTAAGGAATATCTTTGCGCCCTTGTTGACATTTTTCATTCTCGCGACCAGACTTGCAGATTTGAAAACAAGGTTTGCCAGGGGATCCTGGAGTTCATCTGAGTCGGTCAGAACTTCAATATCTCTGTTTGTCTCCTGAAAATAGAGGTGATCATAAAAAGATATAGTTTGATAGACGGTATTAATCTCATGATAACCGTCCTCTCGTCGTTCAAGTACCTCAAGCACATAATTGATTTTTGCGGGAGCTTGCATATTAAATTGAAAATTGTCCGGGTTTATGGTTTTCATCATACCTGCCTTCCAGACTGGAGGCGAGAAATGAGAAGCGGGAGGCGGGATCCAACCTCTGATCTCTGACCTGAGACTATCGAATAAGTGATTTTTCACCGCGGAGTTCGCAGAGGATAATCGAAGTCCGTTTATCGGGATGGGGACATCCCTCCTACAGATCCGGCCTCTGGCCTCCGATCTCCATTATCCATTATCCATTATCCATTATCCGTTATTCATAATCCTTCTTGCTTCGGGCTTTCCGCCGGATTTCTTTTCCTTCATTAAAAGGATTACTTCCCTGGAATTTTTTCCGGCTGCATCGTAAAGCCGTTTCAAATCCACGTAATGTTTTGCAGGGACATAGTATTTTTCAAGTTTGAAAACATATGAATACTCTATCTTATTACCTTCCTGCTTACACTTGATATCAAGGGAGCCTGCCCAGTTCTTCAGGCTGACTTCTTTGGGAAGGGACACAACTTTAACATCATCAGGAAGTGTAAGAGTTAATGATTTTTTCTCCATTCCCAGGCTACCGAGAAGCACCGGGAATTTCCTTTCCGACGACTCTTGCTGAATAAATGTCATCTTCCTGCTTGCCGGAATAAGGGGAAGATTAACAATCCAGTAGTTGCCGGATACAACGGGATAATCCTGCGCCATAAATGCAATTTCAATTTCGATCCTGTCTTTATCGTCATTCTTGTTAAAATCAACACTCAGAAGTTTCGCCTCTTCGCTCATTGTCTGGATAAGTCTTCCAAAAACAGCATTTTTCTGGACGGACGTCCGCATCATTATCAGGAGTCCTTCCCATAGCGCCCTCTTTGTCCCTGTTTCATAAAGTGTCATTTTTACGCCGAGTGCTCCATCGGATGAAAGCTCGGCCCTGGAGGTCATCTCCTCGACATTTTTTTCAGGAGCGCTGATGGATGTCAAGGCAAGGCCCATTCCGCCGGGCTTCAGAACAAGTATTCCCCTGCCCTGCTCACCGGGATAAAGCGACATCGATTTGCTCATGGGATGGTTTGCATTGAGATACTTCCATTTTCCATCAATCTTCACCGCCGCCATAATAGTGCCAAACTGATATGGAATGGCAATCTGGGGGAGGACCTTCCCGTGCTTCTGATTGCTCATAATTGCAGGATAGGCGTCAAACCCCGCCGCCCTTAACATTGATATGAAAAGCAGTTGGGCATCATTTGAGCTCATTACTTTTGCCTCAAGCAATTTATCGGACATAAAAACAGTATAATGATCTGAGTCAAATCCCAGGTTCATCGTTCTTTTTTTCCTGATAAAATCAGCGAGGACAAGGATAATATCGTTTTTATCGGTTACTCCGCGGGTTAGTTCTTTCACCTTCTCCTTCACCTTTACTCCGGGCTGTAATTCAACCTCCATTGCCTTGTAGAGCACATCTGACATTGTCTTCCAGTTGGGGAAAGTGGAGACCATAACAGAGGATATCCGGTCCCTGAGAGGTGGCGCCGCAGGCTCGTTCTCCACGCTTTTCATGTCCTTCAACTGCCATTTATAGCTCTTACCGCCTTTTATACGTGAAACTTTCGGAGACGCCTTTCCTTTGTCCATCCCGGGAGTAAAGTAATGTATCTTCACCCCTTTTTTAAAGATTTTTACAACAAATTGGGTGTCAAGAATGGGTATCTCATCCCTGGTGAATGAAAGAGCCCAATAATAATTGCTGATCCAGGGCTTTTTATTATAAGTTAAAAATTTGAATTCAATAATATCTCCCTCTTTTGCCTCAGCAAAATCAAGAGTGGTGATTCCCATGTCTTTATAAAGGGGCATTCTTTCCTTAAAAGGAAAACTCTTTGTAATTTGCTTCTTTTTGTCAAGCTCCTTTACAGTGCCGTCCGGTTTGATTATCCTTGCAATCTCAACCTTGACCACCTGATCGGGCTTCAGAAACGGTCTTGAAATCCTGTGATATTTTCTGAAGGACTCCTTTTTCAATAATTTGATTACTTCATGCTCAGTAAGAGTTACGGAGGAGTCCTTGTTGTAATCGGAGCCGATGTAATCATATAAAATGATCGCATTTGCATCGGGGAATTTCTCCTTACCCGGTGAGTCTTTCCATTTCTCGATTTTCTCCGAATAAGATACACAAGTCAGGAGAAGAGAAAATGCAATTGTAAGTATTATCACAGATGATAATATTTTTGACTTTATTCTCATATGTACACCTCGTTTGCCAGAATTGAATCAGGAGTAACGCAATTGTCATTCTGAGCGTTACAAGAAAGAATAACTTAACTCCAATGACTTTCTCAAAGACGGAATATTCTTGATGTTCGTTATTCACATAGCGAAGAATCTCCTTATGCCTTGGATTGGTTTGACGAGATCCTTCGCTGTGGAAGACATCGGAGATAAGTAAAATCCGTCCTTGCCAAGGTTATTCAGGAAAGGTAAAGATCATATTCCACTCAGGATGACAGTTTTACGCATTTCTTTCCTGTAAATGCGTAAGTCCAATTAAAAAATATATAAAGTGGTCATTATGCAAAACCGGAATCAGAGCAAGCTTTTTATAACGAATATATAACTATTTCCAATTTAAATAACGATTAATAATATCCTGTAAGAATTCCGTTTTCAGTCCAAAATATTATGACAAGCCACAAATCTCCCTTCGATTTTTTCCTCAATTGGAGGCATCGATTTTTTACATATTGCGGTTGAATTCTCACAACGTGGACAGAAAGGGCATCCCGGTGGGATATTAAGAGGATCCGGCGGTTCCCCGGGTATTACACCCAATTCACGTTTTGCACTCACATCGGGAACCGACTCCAGTAATCCCCCCGTATATGGATGGAGAGGCTTCTTGAAAATTGAGTCAGTTGGGCCGATTTCAACTATTCTTCCAAAATACATTACAGCGACTCGCCGGGAAATATTCCTGACAACTGCAAGATCATGACTGATGAAGAGGCAGGAAAAACCTATTTTTTCTCTCAAGTCTTCCAGCATATTTATAATCTGCGCCTGAATTGACACATCCAGCGCAGAGACAGGCTCATCGGCGACAATAAATGAAGGTGAAAGTGAAAGCGAGCGAGCTATAAGAACCCTCTGTCGCTGGCCGCCACTCAACTGGTGAGGGAAACGATTGAGAAAGGTTGAATTCAGCCCCACCTCTTCTAATCTCTTTACCGTTTCCTCTTTCAGCTTTGATTTTGGCACGATATTATGAATCCTCAGAGGCTCGGATACTATCTCGCAAATTGACATACGAGGATTCAGCGAGGAGAGCGGATCCTGGAAAATTATCTGAATTTTTCTCCTCAGCTTTCTCAGGGACTCTCCCTTAATATTCTGTATCTCATTTCCCTCAAAGATAATTTTGCCGCTGTCGGGTTGGATAAGCCTTGCTATAATTCTTCCCATTGTAGTCTTTCCACATCCTGATTCACCCACGAGCCCGAATGTCTCGCCTTTCATGATATGGAAGCTGACATTATCAACAGCCCTAATCACTCCATGCTTCCTTGCAAAAAAATAACCCGTTTGAACGGGAAATTCTTTAACAAGATTATTAACTCTTAGTATGCAATCATTATTTACTATCATCAGTTAACTTTTCAATTTCAATAATTTCTTGCTTCCGTCTTTCATAATAACAGCCCGGATATCCCTGTTGAACATATCGAACGGGATGAGACTCTGTGCGAGGAAGCCCATATTTAGAAGCTCTTTATTCGGAATGCTTGAGCCGAATATATTAATTTTATTTTTCATCATTGCTTGTGCCACCATGAAAGCCCTTTGCTCTCCCGGCTTTGTCTGTTTTCCCGACATCGAAAGCAGGATTGCCGCCGGGTTGGGGAATTTCAGCATTTTCTCTTTGAATCTCATCTCTCCGACTCCCTTACCGATACCTTCCGGGCAACTGCATATAAGATTGATAATGCCATCTCTTTTCATGACAGGATTGTCGGAAAGCGCTTGGTATGTGGCGGGTCTGGTTGCCTGATACAGGTTAATATCCTTGGGGTACGGCACTCCCAGGAAAGCAATATCGAAACCTTTATCCACCTCATATTCAAAAATCTCTCTTGCTTTGACCACCATATTATCAAAAACCGTTCTTGGTTTTCCGGCATCAATTTCGAGAATCTTTCCATCTTCGTTTACTATAACATTAATGGAGAAATCAAATGGAACAGGTTCCACTATCTCCCAGAGTGTATCCTGGAACAGGTTTCCATTCACATTACCGGGAATAGCGCCCGACTTTTCAAGGAAATTCGCCGAGTGGGTAAATTGAATGGTCTCCTCGCCTGCACAACCCACGGCTATGGTCTTTGCGCCCCCGGAATATCCGGCATATTGATGAAGATCTGTCACGCCCACATTTATTATATGATCCACCATCGTAAGAACCATATTTAAAACAATCGGTGCGCCGGAGCTTGTTTTTCCCAGTTCCCTGAGTTGGTAGCTATCGCGGCTGTTATGGTTGAGTATTCGAAAATTTGAGCTGGCATAATAACCATATTTTGTTTTCATTTCTTCCAGGGTCACATCCCTGTGACTGCCCGTACCGATAATAATCGTAATATTCTGCCTTGCAATTCCTGCTTTCTCAAGCTCCACCAAAAGGGGCGGCAAGAGAATGAAATCGGGTGAGTTACGGGAGATATCCGTCACACATATTGCAATTTGCTCACTTGGCTTTACCAACTTCGATAGTGGAGGAGAATCCGTCGGATTCCTCAGTAATGTTTTTATATCATTTTCCGGGTTGGTAAGTGGAGCTTTGTTCACCATTGGTATTTCTACGTTATCCCACTTACCGGGGATATCCAGCGTAGCGAGTTTTTTTCCATGAAAGACTTCGTATTTCAAATGTCTCCCCCCATTTTTTTTGCTAAGTAATTGACACTTATAACTTAGTAATAAACTGTGAAAAATCCTGCTATAAGTTTGCATTCCTTGTATTTGATCCGACCTTTTCCATCCCGTATTACTTCATTTCATATCGGAGTTGGTAAAGTTTGATTTTTTTTCGAATTCAAGAATCAACCATCCGAGAATCTTGACATTTGAATTATTATGATATAATCTAAAAAAACTGATGGAGTTGTAATATTTCATGTTAACAATATACAAAATTGATAGAAATGAATTGAAACCAACACCGGACAAAATCGCCGATGTTCTATATAAAGGAGCCGACAGGAAAACCAGGGATAAATATGCCTCAAGTAAGCAATTCATCGAAAGATATGAAATTCTTTTGAGTAAATACACGGTCATGCTTCAGTCCAACGGTGTTTCCGAGATAATACAGAACAAAGATTTCAGAGATATCTTTTATGAATCCCTGCCTGAGTCCTCCCCTATCTATAAAGCGGCAGATTTCTGGGAGACAGGGGCGTTGTTTATCGCCACAATTGGACCCGCTCTGGAGGAGTCAGTTGCGCAGTTAACAACTAACGGACACCTGACCGATGCACTTTTTCTTGATGCGCTGGGATCGGTGCTTGTGGAGGAGACAGTTGAGAGAATCCAGAAGGTATGGTCTGGAAATGTAATTAAGGAAAGTGATTTTGGGCGGAATGTGGTCCCTGTTCGATATAGTCCCGGGTATTGTCAATGGGATGTAAGAGCTCAGGAAGCTCTATTTGGATATATCGGAGATAAAGGAATACCTGTTTCCCTGACAAGCGGGGGTATGATGATGCCAAGAAAATCGATATCGGGAATTATGGTCATGGAGAGAACGGATCCCGGGTCTTCCCTTGTTGCTTCATGCCGTATATGTGGCAGAAAGTGTGAATATATGAGGGTCCATAACGGATAGCGGAGGCCGGATGACGGAGAACAGAGGAATATAATCACCACGAAGGCACGAAGTTCATGAAGAATTTAGGTAGATTTAAACCTTTCCCGTCTCCCCTTTCCCATATCCCATGTCCCATATCCCACTTCCCAATAAAGGAGTTTGAAAAAATTGAATATAATAATAGCTGACAAGGCCGGTTTTTGCTTCGGTGTAAAAAGAGCGATACGAATGGCATACGAGGAGTTAGAGAAAGCCAATGGAAGGCCTGTATATACACTGGGTTCTCTTGTTCACAACCCCCAGGTAATCGAGAAGCTGGAGGATGATAAAATTAAATCGATTGAGGAGCTTGACGATTATCCCGTAGGACACCTTCTCATTCGCACTCATGGTGTTTCTCCATCAACACGTAAAAGAGCGGAGGAGCTAGGATATAAGATAGTTGATGCCACCTGCCCCCTTGTGAAGAAAATTCACACAATTGTCTTCAAGCTGAAAGAGTGGGGTTATAAAATCCTTGTAATAGGACATTCTTCTCACCCCGAGGTTGAGGGAATTGTTGGGGAAGTTGAGAAAGACTGCAAGGTGATAGATAGTGTGGAAGATGCAAAAAGTCTTGAAAATTATACAAAATTGGGAGTGGTTGTCCAGACCACCGCGCTGTGGTCGAAGTTCCGCGAGATTGCCGGGCATCTTCCGGAAAAAGCACAGGAATGCCGGATATTCAATACGATATGTCATGCAACAATAGAAAGGCAGGATACCGCATTGAAATTGGCAAAAGAGACAGGAGTGATGATAATCGTCGGAGGCAAAAAATCCTCAAACACACGAAGATTGCTCGAAATATGCAGAAGTGTAAATCCCAATTCGCATCAGGTCGAATATACGGAGGAACTGCAACCGGAATGGTTTCACAATGTGGAGGAAGTTGGAGTGACTGCCGGAGCATCAACACCGGATCACATAATAAGAAAAATAGTTGAAAACATAAAAAACATAGGTACTATCTAAAAAAGCACATCGAGGAAGACTTCCTGCCCAGGTTAATTCTCTTGAGAATCTTGCCCGTGGAAGCTATTACCGCCACATCCTTTGTCCCCTCATTGAGAATCCAGAAAGATGAACTCTTAGCATTATAATAGATCTTTGAGGGTTTCCCGTTCACCTGGATCGGCTCACTGAATTTCTCGGTTTCCGGATCAAATGAAACCACCTGGTTTGAATCTGCAGATGTAATCCAGATTGTGTTATTTGTGGTATCCATAGTCATGTCCGATGGAATCATTTTTTCCGATAGTGGGTATTCACTTATTTGCGATAATTCCTTTTCCCCGGATGGAGCTTTCTCGCCGGAAGTCGGCAAGTTTTCAAAACCGACAGGCGATTCATCTGAAACCTGCTTCTTTTTTTGGGGAATCTCGACCGGTATTTTCAACAAACTCTTGCGCTCGGTGTCCAGGGCAAAAATATGTTTATTACCCTTTGCAAGCAACATTTTGCCGGGTCTGCCCTTAAGAATAAAAGTCCTCTTGGGGCTACCCGTGAAGGAGTCAAGAAAATAGATGTTTCTTGCCCCTCGATTCGCCACAACTAGAGTGGAGGAGGGCATCTTCTTCTTTTTTTCCTTTCGCCTCCCGGTGAAGATATCTCCGGTTTTCTCTGCCTGGTTCTTTTTTTCTTTCGCCTCCCGGAGCATTTTCTTTCTCAATTCCTTTTGCTCCGTGGTCATTGGAATATAGAGAAAAGAGACAGGCTCTATTCCTGTGGGGAAAACCCTCTCCATTCTCATATTTTTAATATTGATGACGGAAACATTTGACTTGTTTTTATGAAGGACAAAAAGCCTTTTCTTTTCTTCATCCGTGATCATGAGACCGGGATCGTTGTCGGTTCGGATTAAACCGATCTCATTATTTGAGCTGATTTCCAAAATGCGAATTCTATTGCCGCCTTTTGCGGAGATAAGAAGTACCTCTTTCATCACTTTTTTCGATTTCTTTCCTGCTTTCTTATCTTTGGGAAGTGAAAGAACCATAGGCAACACATCAACGGGCTCATAATCAAGCTTCTTTTCATTATGCATCTCAAAAAATTCCGCACGTATCGTAAACAGTTCATTCTGTCCCGCCACAAAAGCAAGCTCCCCTTGGGGAGCAACATAAACACTTTGAATTACGTGAAAAACTCCCATTAAAACAATGAAAAGCACAAAAATCACTTCAAACGCAACCATATAAGACTTCTGGTTCAAGAATGCGCTCATCCATTCATATGCGAATGTAAAATCAGGTCTTATATCGATTTTCGGGAATACAATTCCCTTTCTCTTTACCTCTTCTTCTTTATCGGGAGCGAGTGTACCCTCAAGTCTTGCTTTGAACTCCTTTATGGAACCTATACTTTTTTGATTGGGATTGCATGTTACCTGTAAAAGCTTTCTCATCTTGGGAAGCATTTCCCGTAAGGCCTGCGGATCAAGTGCATTCTCATCATATTCTTCTTTTGTCATCAGAAAATATAGAACCTGGGAAAGCTTTGTTATATCTTCATAAAGTTTTTCCGGGTTATCGGGCATAAATTCAAGTGTGCGGTCAACATCAAAAAATCTCTGGAGATCATAGTTGATAACATTCAGAACGCCTTCACCATCAACCACAATTGTTTCGGGGGTAAAATCTCCCAGAGTGAAAGGCTTGGGACGGTAATGCATAAATTCTATTGCGTCACAAAGCTCAAGTCCCCATTCCACAACTTTTTCAGGGGGAAATGTCGTCGTGCTCATCTCCGAAAGTCTCTCCAGATCAAGTCCTTCCACATATTCCATGACGCAATATGTCCTGTTGTTTTCCATGAAGCCTACATAGACCTCTGCAAGGTTCTTGTGTTTGAAAGTGTGAAGAATACGAACTATCTCCCTGAATTTCTCCCTTCGTTCCTTTAATTCGCTATGTGGCATGGAAACGGGAATTATCTCCCGAAGTATGAATTTCTTATCGGTGATTTTTATATCTTTTACCAGGTATGTGGCACGGTTCTCTTTATCAGTGATCACTTTTATAACTTTATATTTTTCGCTTATTATGGAGCCTTGCAAAAGTGCTTTCCCCCCGGAGGACTTTTCCCCGGAGGACTTTTTTTTGGAAGATTTCCCCTCCAACTTTGCAATCTCTTCCTTAATTTTTTCATCACCGACAATTGATGCCAGGTCTTTAAATTCAGGGCACATTATTCTCTATTCCCCTTTTGATCTTTTTCTGTATTAAAATCCCGTTTTATTTAAACCAAATAAAAAAAGCCTGCACCCACTTATACGACATTCTAATTTAATTCCCCTCTATGAGTCCTGACTGTTTTTATAGAAAAAACTTGACAAGAATAAATCGGAGGAATACAAAACCCGTTCTTACCAGGGCTTTGCCAGGAATGCTTACTCTCGTATTCCATTCAGGAGCATGCAGGTCACGCGGAGGATAATCCTTCATTTTTCATGTCTCCGCGATCTCTGCGACCTCTGCAGTGAATAGCAACCTAATATCTCTGCCAAGAAACAACACTTATTACTCTAATGTCGTCGGCAAGTCTTCCCAATGCCACATCGTAATGAAAATCCGGGTGTCCGTGGACCCATATTGTCTCACCCACAAGAGCTCCATACAATTCCGCGTTTCCACGCATATTAATCTCCGCGTTAGGAGCATAGACTCCGAGATATGCCTCCGAGTTTCCTGTAAGATCGAGAGTTGTGCAGTTTTGAGTTCCATAGATGAGAAGATCCGTGGGCTTCGGTGCTCCGCCGTCGTGATCGTTATATATGCTGCCGGTTGAGGATCCTCCTGTAAGTTTCATATCGCCGTTTAAATAGATTTTGACGGGACCTCCTGTAGTGTTAACCTGTATCTCTCCCTGTGCCGCAATATTTATACCGTCAAATACATACGTTCCCGGTCCGGTAAGAACAACCTCCTGGTGGTTTGACACATTCAGAGTTCCACTGTATTGACCCGGAGCAAGTGGAATCGTAGTACTTCCACCACCGCCTCCCCCTCCCGGCGCCCTACTGGACAGGTGAGCAAATTTATATTTCCCCTTTTCCGAGAGATATTTCGATGAATATGCAATATAAGTACGAATATGGCTTACTGATGACGGGAGGACCATCTGTGGCAATCCGGACGGTATCTGAACATCAGGCATCGGAATCTCCTGGGGAAGTATCTCCTCATCACCCGTTATCGAGGGATGACCTGTAACGGTAATTGCTCCGTTTGTGCCAAGAATTGAGCCGGGACCTACCCATAGAGATCCGTCAATGGATGCCGCGCTTCCATTTATTGTAATGGCTCCCTGCTGATTGCCGTTTGTCCCGGTATCTCCCTCACCGGACAGGTTTTGCCCGGTAGATGAATCATATGCATCAATGTTGATATTACCGTTAAATCTAACACTGTCATCTCCAAAGAGTCCGAATTCATCAAACGGTGTTCCTTTTTTCAGCATTGTTCCCACGTGCTTTGCTGCCCTTTCATTTGCAGTGGTTCCCACCCTGCCTGTTGATACTATATATGCATATCCCGGTGGAACAACCACATCTTTAAAGCCTGCCATATCCTGTGATCCGCTGTAATTATTCCAGATCTGCACGGTGTAAGTATCGTCGCTTGATTCCAACTTGACTTCATTATATGTGAGCGTGGTATCCTGTTCGCTAACGGTTCCGTCCCAGGTAAGATCCGCTCTCGATTTCGCGATCCCTCTCGCAAGACCGGCCTCAGCGGCATAAAATGCCCGGGTGTTATATTTATCCTTATTTACAAAATTGAGGTCTCTCATTCCCACCGCCGAAATGGCAAGTCCAATAACGGAAACCACCAGGATTATTATGAGCACCAGGGCAATTGATATTCCACTTGATTTATTATATTTCTTCACAGACATTTTTAACACCTCAATTTCTTACAAATATAGACGTTTGAACCGCCAGTTGGTTGGGCTTTGTCGTATCGGTGGTCTGATCAAAAACCAGATTGAAATCATATCTTTGTAAATCGGTGGCTTTTACAATTGTCATGCTCTGCATGCCCCTCCCCACGGAAATGTCCTTTAACGAGGACTGAGCAAACTGCTGAACACTAGTGTAAGGACAGACTCCAGGATCGCTTGAAGGGGTTGTAAGATAGCTCTCTTTGAGCATTAAGTCATACCTGCCGTTGCCGATATCTTTCAGATAATAGCATACCCATTTCTGCCATTTCAGTTGTCCGTCGCTGTCAAATTCATAATTGCCGTTGCTGTTCCTCGCCGAGACAAATATAAGTCCGGAAGGATTCTGAGATGTTTCAATAATAATAGATGATCCTCTTGTTCCCGCCATATCACCGCAAAGCTTTGACATCACCAACAAGGCATTTTGATGAAGAACGGTTCTTGTCTCTCCCACCCGGAAATATTTCATACTTGAAACGAATACACCATAAATACCGGTAAGAACAATCCCCAGAAGCACTGCGTAAACCATTGTCTCTGCCAAAGTCATACCTTTATTTTTTTTTCTTAATTTAGTCATTTGATTTTCCTCCCCGGAGATAATTACTCAATTTATGAAAAGCCATTATAATCGAGGTTGGAAGCCTCTCCTACAGTGAAGAATATTGGTATATAATGAAAACTATTGTTCGGGATTATTGAGCATAGTCTCAAGTTGAACATAGTAGAATTTGTCTCCTCTGGAAGATCCGATCACCCAGCTTACCTGGACTCGCACAACTTTAATGTTGTCCGGGTCTTCAGTAAGCGGGTCTATTCTAATAATTGAATTGAATGTTGTATTATGAGTTACCCCGTTTATTGTCGATGTCACGACGGTAGGCGGTCGCTCATTAATCTCGTCATTATCCATGGATAACTCGTCCCATTGCAATGTTTTCAGGAATTCAATCTCCTGTGTCGCCACTTGGTTGGCCAGGAAATTCTTTTCCGCTTTCGTAATTGCCTGCATGGCAACAGGAAATGTGCCATATATTGCAAGAAGACTGACAGCAAAAATTGTCAGGGCAATTAATAACTCGATAAGACTGAAGCCTCTTTGCTTCCCGGAGGGCCACTTTCTTCCGGAGAATCTGACCATAAAAATCACTTCCCGCTTTTAAATACTATTAAAGTTATACACTTTTCCCCGTTGATTCGATCCTGATAAAATTCTCGCCCCATTAATAGTTATTCCCTGAGTTCCAAAAGATTCCCATAAAGAAAGCTTTTATTCGGCCAAAGAATCCGGCCTTACTTTGAATTATTACACCACATAGGATATTATAACTCAATCAACAGGAAATTTCTTGTGATTTCAATCACATGATGTTACTATATTCAACAACAAAACCATTTATCATTCCGAAATAAAATAAAAAAACATTGCCATGAACCGACTATTAATGTTTCGGTGGATTCAAGGTTCTTCAGGTTTATGTTATATTCAAAATGAATGTTGCGGAGACAGTAACATTAATGGTTTTGTGAGGCAGGTTGTCCGGCAGTTTGACATCTTTTAAATATTATTCACAGGAGCCGGTTTATTAATAGAGCGACAGCGATAATTATTAAGAGTAGTAATATAGTTTTAACAATTGGCAACCCGGATTCATTTTTTCAACAACCTGTGAAACATTGTCTGCTCATTTAATTCCTGATGAGTATCTCTGTTACCCCCTGAATTTGATTGAGCCTCGTTGAATCCGTGGTCATATCAACAAGCAGTGAAACTTTGTAGCCTCCAGCGTAACCGGCATTCTCTACGGTAAATGTCCTGACTCCATCCGATATTTTTCTTTCCGGCACACTTGCACCTGAGAATTGACTGACAGTATCAAACGGCGGGCTTCCGGGATCTACCGAAGGAGAAGAGATTGGAATTTCTTTCTTTACGAGGATTTTATCATCCCCGGAATTCTTGATAAAATAGCAGACCCATTTTTGCCAGTATAATGAGCCGTCGCTTGCAAAGCTGAATCCCCCCGCAGCGTTTCTGGGAGAAGCGAAAATCATCCCGTTCTGTTCGATTTGCAGGCTATTACGATTTGCCACGCTCAAATCATGGGAGATGTGTGACATGGATACAAGGAGTCTTTGCTGTAAAGTGGTTTCTATGTCAATGAGGCGATAATATTTCAAGCTGTTTATTACAAAAGTACCTGCAAATAAAATAATTATAAGCAGAACGCCCATATAGGACATCACTTCCGCCAGGGTAAACCCTTTGGACTTTCTTTTCACGGGCATTATTAACAACTCCTGATTTCTTATTAATCTTTGGCTACCAGGATTTCCATTTCTACTTTTCTGGTCTGGTCTTTCTGTCCGGAAGAACCCATATCCCAATAGACTTTAACATTAACAGCTTTTATATCATCCGGATCTTCCGGCAAGGGATTGACTGTGAAATATGATTTGAAATCTGTAGTGGAAGTGATCCCATTCACAGTTGAGATAATACTTACTTCCCTGTTTTGAAGATATGTACCGTCTGTTACAAGATCATCCCAGGGAAGTTGTTTTGCAAATTCAAGCTCTCTCTTCGCCAGTTGGGTTGCAAGTATGATTCTTCTACTTTTATTCACGGCCTTGATCGTATATGGGAATGTCTCAACTACAAACAATATACAAATAACAAAAATAAAAAGAGATACTACAATTTCAATCAAACTCAATCCCCTGGATTTTTTTGATTTATTAACTTTATCAATTAATGATTTCACATAAATTCCTCTCAAACATATCTCTCATCCGCAAGAGATATTAAACATCAAAAATACTGCCATGACTTGACCGCAACCGCCCCTCCCCCCGGCCAAGTCCTTAACGACAAGTCATATTTAAAATCAGAATGTCCTATGATTCGAGCGGTGTCCACAACTATAGCTCCAAAAAAATCAGAGTTGCCGGCCATGTCGAAAGTGGAATCAGGAGCATATATAGCGCAGGATAACTCCGCTCTTCCCCTGATCTTGATTTCATCAACATCCGAGGTAGCTAATATCTGCACATCGCCTGTGAGTGGCATACCGGCCGGACCGTCGTTTAATATTTCTATTCCGGAATTCGCGGAAAAGAAGGCATTTGCCGTGAGATATATCTTGACCGGACCGTTCGTTGAATCAATTTGCAACTTGCCCCGACTGGTGGCATTAATACCGTCAAAAATGTATTCCGAACCACCCGGAGAGCCGGTGAGGATAATATCGTTTCTTCTTATGGTAAGTGTCCCGGCGTTGGAATAATCCCCCGGCGACAGGTTGGTTCCGGAGATAGACATTTGCGGAAGACCTGTCGGAAGAGTCACGGGATCCAAATCTCTTTCAGTGGGAAGAGCTTCCCTGATCGGATCACCTGTGATGGTTGGATGTCCACTTATTGTTATAGATCCGTCTGCGCCAAGATCCGCTCCCGGACCTGCTACAAGACTTCCGTCAATAGTTATCGCACTTCCATGTAGTTCAATAGATGATTGTAGTGTATTGTTGGTAGCGATATCGGCTTCTCCGGGTGCGGCGAGGCCGGTGGAAGAATCATAAGCGGATATATCGACATTGCCCGACACTTGGACTTTTTCTTCAGCGAATATGCCGTCTTCATAAATCGACTGGGAGCTTAACATAATACTGACATACTTGACACTGTTTAAATTTGACTTTCCCTCGCCAAGAATATAACAGCTTCCAGAAGGTACTACGGTTCCGTTTGAAGCTGTTATATCACCGCTTCCCGATAGGTTATTAAATACCCATACTGTATATGTGCTTATGCTATTGGGCATTGAAACATCACGAAAAGTAAGCTTGCTGTCATCGCCGGAACCATCAGTGGTGCCGTCCCAGGACGAGTTTTTCTTGATTTCCTCAATTCCGCGATAAACACCCGATTCACCTGCAAATTGTGCAGCCATAACAAGTTTTTGCTTCTTGGAAAAATTGGAAACGCGAATCGCCATCGAAGAAACAGCGAGCGCATAGACCAAGAGCAAAACCATTATTATTATTGTCATGCACAATACAAAACCGGAGTTTTTGTTTTGCCTTCTTTTTAGTTTCATTTTGAACAACCTCTGCTATAAGCTAAATATTTCATTTACTAAATAATATCATCATTACTTTTGAAAACAATTGTAAAGAAAACAAACTTGACTTCTGGGAATTATGAAAATAGCGGAGCTTTTGATGGCAAGCTTAGAATTACCACAAAATTAAACATTCCTCTCCGATATTATTATATACCAAAACACAAGTCAAATTCAAGAGAAAAAGAGGGTAAAACGCATATATATTTATTTTTTCAAAAAAATATAATATATTTCACTAGTCAATATTATTGCCTGTAAAGTTTATCGAGAGGCAGAACTGAATGTTTGCCGGACATTTTAATTCTTCTTTCTAGCTCCTGTTTATCACCATCAACCTTTGCTCCGTCATCTCTTCTATAGCATACTTGAGACCCTCGCGACCGACCCCCGAATCCTTCAATCCTCCATATGGCATCGGATCTATCCTGAATGTGGGAACATCATTAATCATAACTCCGCCCACCTCGATGTTCTCATAAGCAAAAAGAGCTTTCTCAAGGTCCCTGGTGAATACGCCGGCCTGCAAGCCATAACGGGAATCATCGACTTTCCTCACCGCTTCATCAAATGTGTCGAATTTATCAACCAGAACAACGGGGCCGAATATCTCATCTTTATATACCTTCATATCCCTCTTTACATTTGTCAGGATCGTGGGCATATAGACAGAACCCTCTCTTTTTCCACCCGCAAGTATTTTCGCTCCACCATCGACGGCCTCGTTCACCCATGATTCAACTCTTTTTGCATCCTCTTCGCGAATAAGAGCGGACATCATAACTTCATCATCCAGCGGGTCTCCTACCTTCACAGTTTTCTTCACGCCGTCAATCATTCTCCCAACAAAATCATCATATATTTCGCTATGAATAAATATCCTCTGTACCGATATGCAGACCTGTCCCGCATATGCGAAGCTTCCCATAAGGCACCTCTGAACGGCATAATCAATATCACATTCTTTATCGACAATCGCTCCGGCGTTTCCACCAAGCTCCAGGGCGATCCGTTTCTTGCCCGATTTTGCCTTGAGGGACCAGCCAACTCCGGCGGAGCCTGTGAATGAGATCATCTTTACTCTCTCGTCCTGAATTATTGGCTGAATATCACCGGCGGATGCCGGCAGAACCTGAAATGAGCCTGCAGGAGCGCCGGCTTCGTGGGCAAGTCTTGCAAGCCAAAGTGCCGATATGGGATCTGTGGATGCGGGTTTCAAAATTATGGAATTTCCCGCTGCCATAGCCGGGGCTATCTTGTGGGCGGCAAGATTCAAGGGGAAGTTGAAAGGAGTTATGCCAAAAATTATCCCGATGGGAAAACGCCGGGTATAACCCATGCGATTTCGAGCTGATTCCGCCCAGTCCAGAGGCATGACCTCGCCGCCTATCCTTTTCGCTTCCTCGGCGGCGGTACGGAATGTTATGATACACCTGGAAGCTTCTCCCCGCGCATACTTGATAGGCTTCCCTGCTTCAAGGGCGATAGTACGAGCTATCTCTTCAAGGTTTTCTTCTATTCCCCGGGCTATCCCATCGAGTATCTCCGCTCGTTTATATGTGGGAAGACTCTTCATTTTTTTGAAGCCTTCCCCGGCATGACCGATAGCTTCCGAAGCGATTTTCTTATCGGCGAAGTATGCATATCCAACAGGCTTGCCGTCGTATGGGTTTGTGATTAACTTTTTAATGCCGATTTTCTCAAATTTTCCATTCAGATAAAGTGGATATTCTTTTATGTTGGTTTTTGTGGACATGTTGCCCTCCTTGATATTTAAACTATTTATTCTGTAGTGTCCAAAGAACTTATTTCTTAGATTTCGCATCCCTGGTATCTTTTAATTAAATCACTCAATTTGTCAAAAAAGCGATTGAAAATTTTCCTTATTTGCCTTAATAACCATATTTCACAATATTTATAAACTTATCGAGTTTTTTAAGACAGCACCCGCATTTTAATCGGGTGGTTAGAAGCCTATAAAACCAACCTCTCACTTCCAATTTAACCGTTTCAACGGTTTCTTGATAAGATAAACCACTGAAGTGGTTAGAACGCTGTAGTGGTGGGGTTTACACTCAATTCACCACAATAAATTGTGGTGTTGTCTTAAACACCTTAAAGCGCCTATTATCAGCTTAAAGCACCTGTTATTACCTTAAAGCACTTGAAATAAATTCTATTACTTCTTGACAGATTCACATGTGCGAAATGTGAGTATTTAATGCAGTGCTAATCTTTCATAACATTTTTAGGACAACACCCGATTTCAATCGGGTGGCAAGACGACGCCCCAAACATTGGGTGTTTAACCGTTTTAACGATTTCCCAGTTCTTTTTCATCCGCGGTTTTTATGCCATCTGTCCCACAAGCGGGAGACGGGAAGTGAGAGATGGGAGGCGAGAAATGTGATCCAGCCTCCGTTACTTTGCCTCGAGCCTCCGGTTCAGAGGTTTTTTTTGTGTGTACTTATTTCTGCCACACCATTAACCTCCAGAATCTGGAAGCCTCTGAAGAGGCTAAGACGGCGTGGTTAAGCCATTCTCTCTCCACCACAATAAATTGTGGTGTTATTCTAAAAACCAATTGTGATGCTATTCTAAAAACCAATTGTGATGCTGTTCTAAATATCAATTGTTACATTAGTGTCAATGCACTCTAAATATCACATCCATTTCCATAGAAATGTATAAAGATAAGCCTACAGTCAGGGATCTGAATAAGTTCAAACATTCTGTTTCTCCAAAACCCGATTATACAATGATTTTAACTCTTGGTTCTGCTTTGTCATATTAAAATCTTCAATTATTCTATCCCTGTTAAACCGACCCCTCGAGATTCTCATCTCATAATTTCCGGCGATCTCAATCATTCTTTTCGTATATGAAGCAACATCTCTCTCTTCCACCATAAATCCTGATTCCCCGTCAACAACAAGCTCCGGTATGCCTGAATGCCGGGTTGTAATCACCGGGAGTCCTACCGCCATCGCCTCCATAATCACCGTGGGAATCCCCTCCATATCGCCGTCCGATGAAGTTATGCTGTGATGAACGAAAACATCGGACTGTTTCATATAGCCGGGAATTTCGCCCATGGGCTTTTTTCCTGTGAACTCCACTTTATCTGATATTCCCATTTCACTTACAAGATTCTCACATTCCTCACGAGTCTCACCGTCTCCTATGAACATAAGCTTCGCCTGAATGCCTTCCCTCAACAAATTTGCAAATGCTTTAATTGTATATATGTGCCCTTTTTTCTCAACAAAATTGGACACCTGAAGAAAATTAACAGGACTGTTTTCTTTCTTCTCCCTTTCGTGAAATGAAAATTCTTCCACCGGTACACCTATGTAATGCCTGACTATTTTATCCGGAGGACAGCCTTTCGATATTGCGTCTTCCATGAACTTATTGGATACCGCAATAACCAGGCTCGACCCCTCAAACATATCCCGCAATTTTTTCTCATACCCGCGCTTTTTGAGAAGCCTGGACATGTCGAATCCATGAAGGGTAACAACCAGTGGTATCCCCAATCTTTTTGCCAGGGGAAGCATGGTTATCCCCTCGATGCCGAAATGAGCGTGAATCAGGCGGCATCCCTTTGCTCTCAGCTTGCCTGCCCAATACACATATGAGGCCTTGCCGGGATAATTGTGATAACCTGTAATTGCGCGTTTCACCTTGCCTGACATTTTTTCAAGCAAGGTGTCGTTGTACTTGCGATGATTGGGCACTTGAAATATTCTCTTGTGGGGAAATACATCCAGGTTATTTGTCCTTCGACATATTACAGACGGCCTGAACTCCGGCTCCACACCCTTCATCTGCCTGTATATGAATGTACCGGATATGGGGAGGTAATCACGGACGAATACCGCAGATGGAATCCCTTTTTGCATATTAACTTCTTTCAATTCTATTTCTCTCAATCATACTTCGTATTTATTCAGACCCATCACTGTAGGAGAGGCTTCCAGCCTCGATTTCCAAATGTAGGAGAGGCTTCCAGCCTCGATTTTCGTGGCAAGATGCCACTCCTACAAGAGTGAATGCTTACCTTACTTCTTTATATCCCTAAACAAGAAAGGAAACAGCCCAATAATAAACTCAGCGGCCACAACTCCAAAGACTTTATGCTCCTCGATTTTCCTATCGTATTCCCTGGATTTTTCTTTATCAGTTTCAATTTTATGTTCAACTCCGATACTTTCCACTTTTTCTTCAATGAATTCCGGCGCTTTAATTACCTCTGCGCTTTCCTGGATTTTAGCTGCAGTCTTCGGTCTTCCGCTTGATAGAAACTTGAGATTCACTTTCTGCTTGAACGCCTCGTTCGGCAGTGCGGATGCTACATCCTGCTTTGTTCCACCCGAGAGAAGTTCCTTTACAACAGGATGTGATTTATTCAATAGTCCCTCGCTAAACTGATAACTCTGTAAAATTTTCAGAAGCTCGCCCCTGTCGAACCAGAAGCCCTCACATTCAGGGCAAAAATCGATAAGCACCCCGCCATAGTCAAGTAGCTTGAATTGCACATCACACCTGGAGCAATTTCGCTCCCCATCCATCATCTTCATCTTTCTCATGTCAAGGCAGAATGTGGAGACAAGTCTTCTGGGAATTTTACCCTTTCGGATGAAAGCGGCAAGCTCTCCCCTGTCAAGCCATAATCCGCCGCAATAAAAGCAGGGATCAACCTCGATTTTTTCCATTTTCAATGGCTTCATCGGTAACAGGCATACGGGACAATTCAACTTATCTCACTACTTTCTTTTATACATCAACCGCAAATAGCACAAACTCCATATATATAACAATCTCTCAATCCATTTTTTCTTTATTGCTTCTTTCAAATCCTCCCTGACCGGGTGTTACTTCTCACCTCTCAATTCCCTAAAATAAGAACGTTTTTCCTTATTTTCATTTTTTTATTAAAATTCTGTCAGGAAGGTTTTAGGTTGTTTTTGGTAAAACTTATTATTATGATGATCAAATGGGAGGGAAAAGATGATTGAAGTTGATAATCTGGAATTTACATATCCCGGAGCCGATGGGAAAGCAATAAAGGGTATCGGTTTTAACATAGAAAAAGGTGAGATATTCGGCTTTCTTGGTCCCAGCGGTGCGGGAAAGACAACGACACAGAAAATCATAATCGGTCTTTTGAAAGGCTGGGACGGGAAAGTCAATATTCTGGGTAAAGACCTCAATAAATGGAAGACCGATCTATATGAAAAAATCGGTATTGGATTCGAAGCTCCAAATCATTACCTGAAACTTACCGCTATGGAGAACCTCAACCTTTTTCGCTCTCTTTATTCGGGAGAAACGGATGACCCATTGGAGCTGCTGAAGATTGTAGGTCTTGAAAAAGATGCAAACACAAGGGTTTCGTCTTTCTCCAAGGGCATGAAAATGAGATTGAATTTCGCAAGGTCTCTTCTGAACAAACCGGAATTATGGTTTCTTGATGAGCCGACGACAGGACTGGATCCCGTGAATGCGAAGAATATCAGAAATATTGTTTTAAAGAAGAGGGAAGAGGGAGCGACGATATTCCTGACAACACATAATATGACCGTTGCCGACAAGCTATGTGACAGGGTGGGATTCATCGTTGACGGAGAAATTAAAATAATTGAATCTCCCCGGCAGTTAAAAATTCAGGAGAGCAAGAATATCGTAAGAGTGGAATACCTTGACGACGGCAAGACACAGATGAAGGAATTCCCTATGAAAGACATCGGGGAAAACCGGGAATTCATTGACCTGATAAAAAGTGATAAAATAGAGACAATCCATTCGCAGGAAGCGACACTGGAAGATATTTTCATCAAGGTAACAGGGAGGAGTCTGTCATGAAAAGATTCGTCTCTCTCCTCGGATGGGACATAAAGCTCCAGGCAAAATACGGATTCTATTACGCCGCAGGCTTCGTCGCTTTGATGTGGATTGTTGTCATGAGTTTACTGCCGCCGGACAAGCGGATTATCATTTTACCTTTCTTCCTTTTCATCGATCTTCTGTTCACAGCTTTTTACTTTATGGCGGGACTTATTTTTCTGGAAAAGGTTCAGGGTGTATTGAACGCCCTTGTTCTCACTCCCACAAAGCTGGCGGAGTATCTCATGTCGAAAGTTCTGACCATTGCATTTCTTTCGGTGGTCTTTTGCCTTCTTATAACGCTTCTGGCGCATGGAACCAGGTTTAATATTCCCATGCTTGCACTTACGGTCTTTCTCACTTCGTTATTGTGCTCTTTCATCGGAATCGCCTCGGCTGCATATTGCGCATCATTCAGTCGATTCCTCATACCGTCGCTTATACCACAGCTTATTATGGCCGCGCCGCTTTGCTATTACTTCGGGCTTTATAAGAATTGGCTTTTCTATATTTTCCCAACCCAGCCCTGCCTTCTTCTTTTTAAGTCCTCATTCATAATGATTGAATCATGGCAGTTGATTTATTCTATTGTCTATCTGATCTTCTGGCTTGTCTTGACATATATATGGGCATATAAGAATCTTCAAAAATTTATACTTTCATAAAATGTAACTATTCAGCCCCTTATTGCGGGGGGTTTTTGAACCACGATTTCACAACGTTTTAGGTTGGTCGGAAGACTGGCATCTACCCAAATTTAATGGAATTAATAATTGTCTGAAGTGTTAACTTCATTAAAAACTCTGCGTCCTCTGCATTCTCTGCGGTGAATAGTTACCATAAAATAAAATAACGGGGCGGTTAAAATGAGTAGAATATTATCTCTTGCAATAGCGGATTTTAAAAATGTGAGAAGAGATTCGCTGACAGGGAATTTTCTGATAATTCCCTTTGTCTTGCTCCTTATGATACGATGGCTTGTACCTGTAGCTACCAATTATCTTTCCTCGTCCTGGCTTCGTCCCAGCGACATAAAAGACAAGCCGGCGTTTATGAAAAGCCTGAAGGAGCATAATTCTCCGGCAACCGAAAGAATATGGACTTACCTGGATAAGGACTGTAAGGGGATAATAGAGAAATGGAAACCGGGAGAAAAGCTTGACAAAGAACAAAACAAGATAATATTCGACAACCTCAACAGGTTAATTGAAATGAAGGGATTCTATAAGGAAGCTTCGTTCAAAGAAATAAAAGATGATAAACAGGCACAGGCTCTTCTTGATAAGAATGTGAATAATCTCAATGAAGATCAGACTCGCAGGCTCAATCGTCTCCTGTTCCAGTCCATATTTCCAAAAGAGATAAAAAAATCGCTCTACTTTGATTTGCGGCCTTACTATCCCGTTATTGTAGG
The DNA here is from genome assembly GCA_021107945.1 of Vulcanimicrobiota bacterium. Taxonomy (GTDB): domain Bacteria; phylum Vulcanimicrobiota; class JAJTBE01; order JAJTBE01; family JAJTBE01; genus JAIORV01. The sequence goes on from JAIORV010000187.1 coordinate 71,196, forward strand.
TTACTTTTTCGTCCTCATAGCTCCGCTTCAAATGGGAACGGTAGCTGGATTCCTCTTGCTTGACGAGAAAGACGACAACATTCTGACGGCTTTGAGGGTTACTCCCCTCCCATTAGCTGTTTATGGAATTTACAGAGTATCAATAGTAAGCTTCCTGAGTTTTCTTTGTGTAATTGTACTCATACCTCTGACGGGCCTTGTGCCGAATATGTCAATCTCCCTCATGATACCGGCGGCTCTTTCAGCTTCATTACTGGGACCTGTTTTTGCCCTGTGTATAGCATCATTCGGCGGCAACAAGGTGGAGGGTTTTGCAATAGCAAAAGCGCTGGGTGCTTTTGGTGTAGCCCCGATTGTAGCTTTCTTCGTCAAGTCAAAATGGCAGCTGCTTTTTGGGATATTCCCCACATACTGGCCTCTGAAGGCGTTCTGGTCAGCCGAGCAGGGCGGGTGGGTCTATTGGGTTTACAGTATTATAGGAATTCTGTACCTGGCGATACTACTTGTTTATCTATTGGACAGGTTCAGGAAGCAGATAACATAATGTACCAGGAAAAATGAATCCAGGGAATCCGTTGATTTTATGCAAATATTTCTATTTCAAAATATGCGCTATGAGATATTAAAATAATTGCAACTATATATACTGCGCCACTCTAACAATTCATGTAAAATACTAAAAATAATAAATATTTTTCATTCATAGGATAAACAGCGGGGAAGACTAAATAATTGTATTAACCATAGAAAAATAGCAGAAGGGGATTTTCAGTTGAGCAACGATGACGAATTAGATAAAGATGAATTAACGAAGCCCGGCAACGGTGAAGAGGAGAAAAGACTGTTGGATTCCGAGGGCAAGGATGAAACCCCGCAGGAAGCCAACCTCAAGGTTGAGGCGCAGGTAGAAGAATATGAAATAGAGTTGAAAAAGAAATACCGGCGCGAGGGCGATAAGCAACTCATCAAAAAGGAAAAGAAGGTATTTCGGGATCGTTTGATGGAGAGAGAACTTCAGGATGAGGAAAGGGATATTGAAGATATCCGCAAGGAAGAGCGTTTCAATATAAGCACCAATTTGATCCTCTCCCTTGTTTTCCTTGGAATATTCATAGTCTGGGCTGTTGTATTTGCAAAGGGACTGGAGAATATTTCAGAAGATATTCAGAATTTCATGTCAAAAAACTTCGGCTGGTTTTATATTCTGGCAAGCTCAGGATTTTTGATCTATCTTGTATATCTTGTATTTTCCAGATTCGGAAATGTTGTATTGGGAGACCCGGGAGAGAAGCCTGAGTTTTCTAATTTTTCCTGGTATGCAATGTTATTTTCAGCCGGAATGGGAACCGGCCTGCTGTTCTGGGGCGGAGCGGAACCCCTGAGTCACTTCCTTTACCCACCGGTTGGGGTGGGAGGCACCGCAGAGGCCGCGAGGCAGGCAATGGTCTATACCTCGTTCCACTGGGGATTTCATGCCTGGGCGATTTACACCGTTGCGGCAGTTGGAGTTGCATACTACGGATTCAGAAAGAGAAAGAAATATCTTGTTTCATCAAGTGTAATGGATGTATTTGAGAATCGCACGATTAACAGAGCGCTGAAGATATTTGCAGATCTGGTGTCAACACTTGCAGTTGTATTTGGAGTCGCCGCTTCCATAGGAATGGGTATCACATCTATATACAAGGGACTTAATTGGGTTTACCACTTTGACATATCCAAAACGGTCGGATATGTGGGTATTCTGATCCTTATGACATTTTTCTTTATACTATCGGCAAGCACTGGTTTAAAAAAAGGTATCAAGATTTTATCTAATGTCAATATTATTGTCGCTATTGTTTTAATGATTTTCGTATTTCTTGTAGGCCCCAAGTTGTTTATTCTCAAAGTCTTTGTTGACTCGATAGGTCAGTACCTGGGACAGCTTTTTCAGTTAAGCTTCCAGATTGCTCCTTTCACACCGAAATACGAGCAATGGATGGGAAACTGGACGCTTTCATGGTTTACATGGTGGATAGCCTGGGCGCCTTTTGTAGGAATATTTATCGCCAGGATATCCAAGGGAAGAACAATCAAAGAATTGATTTTAGGTTCATTACTCGTGCCTGCAGTTTTCTCCATTTTGTGGTTTGCGGTATTCGGAGGGTGTGCCCTGCATCTTGAGATATATACCCAAAACGGTATCGGTACGCTATTACAGACGGAGGGTGAGACGGTAGCGCTGTTCGCCCTCTTGCAACAATATCCGATGCCGTTGATAACTTCAGGCATCGCCATATTCCTACTGTTTACATTCCTTGTCACATCCGCTGACTCGGCGACGTTTGTCATCAGCATGATGACAACCGAGGGTGATCTTGATCCCGGGCTTGGAATGAAAATTTTATGGGGTGTGATAATCTCTGTTGTTACCCTGATTCTACTCATCTCCGGGATAACGAATCCGACCGCTGATGCCTTCAGCTCTATCAAGGCGGCGGTTCTGACATTCGCATTCCCATTCTGCCTGGTATTGATCCTTATTACTATTTCGGTTTATATCAGGTTGTCGAGACAGGTAAAGCAGAAGAGAATTTAATTCACAACAGATTATAGAACTTCCAATAGCTGATTCTATTTTATTAACTTATCTTAATTTTCTTTATTTTTATGAGATCTTTACATTTACAAATGACGAGTGATATAATGATCAAGATAAATTTCATTAGGAGTGTTGTTTATGTTAATAAATTCAATGAATCAATTAATGATGCAGAACTTGATGAGGATCAGAGGGCATAGAGGCCCAAGACCCCCAAGCTGCAGAAAGCCCGGAGGGCAGTTTGGCGACGATAGTGTTAATATATCCCTTTTGTGCCAGGAGGAGGGAGACATGTCCCTTTTTGGCGGACTCTTCGCCGGGTTAAATAGCTTTGGTATGATGGGCGGAGGCATGGGCATGGGAATGTGCATGTTTGGAATGATGGGTATGGACGGAATGATGTGTATGTTTGGCATGTTTGGTATGGATGGAATGATGGGAATGATGGGAATGATGGGAATGATGGGTGGAATGATGGGAGGTTACGAAAGCGGATGCGGCGGAGCCCAGATGGGCGCATCGGCATTTGCTTATGCAAGTCAATCCCAGTCTTATTCAGCCGGAGCCAGTGCAGGTGTAAGTGCGAGTGCGAGTGCAGGTGTAAGTGCAGGTGGGAGTCATTATACTCCTCCTCACATTCCTTCACCCAATCCCGGGAATTCAACACCTTCTCCCGGAACTCCGGAAGCAAAAGAGATTCTGGCATCTGCAGGTGCGGCAACCGCTACAGATAAGGCTTCAGCCCTTGCGGCGGCGGCAGCCAAAAATGTAGAAGCTTCAGCAAAGGAATTAGGATATGATGATCAAACCGCCAAAGATTTGGCTAAGATTACACAAGCAACAATGGATAAATACACGGGCTCCAGTAAAGATAATGTAAGTGTTGAATCAGGAGCTGCGGCATCAGGCGATCAGGCGGCGGCGGCGGCGGCGGCCAACGCAAATGGAGTAACCTCTGCGGCGGCTACCGGTGACGGAAGCAAAGCCAAGGCAGGTTCTAAGTCGATAACGGACGGAAGTGGTTTAGATTCAGTCAGCTCGGCGGCATCCAATGAAAAAGGAGAGGGTACGTCAATATCCGACGTGGTTAACAGCGCAGTTGACGCCACGACTTCTGCAACTGTCAGCACAAGTGTGAAAGCTTCCGACAAAACCACTGCCATGCACGAAACCGTAGCTAAATCCATAGAAGCCGGGCTCAGAGAGCAGGGCATAACCGACCAGTCGGTAATTGACAGCGCTATAGCCGACGCAAAGGGTCAAGTTTCCGAGAAGATTGGAGAGGCAAAAGGAGAAGTCGAAAGTTCTTCCGGAACCGCTACAAGCGACAAAAAGGGTGAAACGGGAAGTTCTTCCTCATCTTCGGCTTCAGTTGACGGAGAAGCAAAATCGAAATCTAAATCATCACAAAAACATGGAACTTCCAAATCAAAATCATCGGCTGAAGGATCCGGAGAGGGCGGTGGAACCGCTTCCACATCCTCCAGCACCAGAGGAAGTTCGAAGGCTTCCGCTTCCGGTAGTGGCGCCAAATCCTCTTCATCAGGCAAGTCCAGTGGAGCGGCGGCGAACTCCAGCGGATCAACTTCTGCCAGTGGAAGTTCAGGCGTTTCACAAAGTGGTGGAAATTCCTCATCTGCATCCTCAGGAGGAAAAAATTAAATCAGTTATAAGGATAATTCAAAGCCTGTGGAGAATACCCAGCTTCACAGGCTTTTATTTAGTTATTATCCAGGCCCATAAATTTTTGGCGAACAAGGGGCAACTGCCCTTTGTTGCCGGGTTTACGTAGATCCGGAGTTACGCAGAAATGGCTCAAGAATAATGTCATTGCGAGAAAAGCGAATCAATCTCCCTTTCGGGAAATGGGAAAAGTGAGATGGGAAGAGGGGAAGAAGGAATTCCCGCATCTCTACTCTCGTTTCTCCCCTCTCGCCTCCAAAGAGTGAGATTAGTTCCTTCGCTTCGCTCAGGATCGTTATGCTCCTCGCAATGACAGAATGCGTAAGTCCTGGTAGATGAAAGGAGATGTATGTATATGTCCAAATACTATGATTCAAAAAAAGCAATAGATCTAAAATACTATTTTGAACCGGGACTTATAACAGTTTCGGAAATTGTAATTAATTCATTGGTAAAAGCCCGGATTGAAAAAGGAGAAGGAACCTCAAAATCAAAAGTAATATTTAAAATTACTAACAAGATTAAGGAAATAGACCCGGATGAAAGTGCGGTAATAACAAGTCACTATGATTTGGTGAAATACTTCAGGAACGATGTGGAGTCCACCCCTTTGCCCGAATTCCCAAAGCAAGGTTCCGATATTACCTCCGCAATGACACCTACGGGGCATTTGGAAAGTGAAAAAATAACATCTCATTTGCATTTCTCTTCTTTCCTCCCACCGGGGCCGGTTCGTCTTTATGACACATGGGAGGGACTGACGAAAGTTGATGACCCTCCAACAGAGATAGAAGTCACATACACCCTCGAAGACATTGAGGAAGACCCTGCATATGGACCGGTTGCAAAAATAAGTTATCATTCTATCAGAAAGGAAATAGTGGATGAGAGAGGGGCAATTCACGAGGTGTTTTCTTTCGGTAGTCACCACTTTGCTTTGGATGGTTATCTCGTCAAAGCGGACATGAACACAATTTGCAATACAAAATCGCCTGATGCAGACCTCGTCAGTGAAGTAAATATTCAGTTCAAGTTGTTATAAAAGTATCCATTCACCGCAAGAACTACGAAGAATAGCGCAGTCCGGATCCGCAGGATGGGTTTCCTAACCCCGATAAACGAATGACGCAGGACGGATGGAGGATTTGATTTTCACCACGAAGACACGAAGCTAATGAAGAATCTAAAAATCAAAAAACTCCATTTTATATGAGGAGTTTTTCAATTCAGACTTCATACAGTTAAACCCGGATAATGCTTTTTAATTCAACGCAGAGGACGCGGAGGGCGCAGAGATTTGATTGTGTACGAGGGTTCACTGCCAATTAATCGCATCAATTTCCAGGCATTCTCCGATATAATTTTATACCGGTGATAAATGGACTATTTCCCCGGCGAAAAGCTACAATACGATAATTACAGGATTCCAAATGTATTTTTAGGGTTAAAGGGGCCGATCGGGATGACCGGCCCCTATTTAAATTACGGGGTAATCTGTGAAACAATACGATTTAGAGTACTGTCCCATAATACCTCTGTGGTGTTTGTTCCGGCATCATCGGGGATTTTTCGAGAACCTGAACCTTCTCGTCAAATTTGACTCCCATTTTTTCCAATTCATCCAGAACAGGCAAGTATATTTCAGGATCAACAGGCATTCGCACACCCGTTCCCTTGATATCTCCGTTTAGAATTAACTTTGTAGCAATAGCGGCGGGAAGACTTACGGTGCGCGCCATTGATGAATCTCCACCGGGAATTCCAAAATCGACAAGTGTTGCTGTGATTTTTTCTTTTCTTCCCTTTTGCGGATAAGACACAATAAATACATGATTGAGGATGATCATATCTCTCTCGCCCTCTTTATATGGCATTTTCTCCTGCATTATGCCGGAGAGAATGTCCATGGGGTTCAGCACTATGCCTTCCGGTATTCCGACATCATCAAACAAGCCGAGCCACTCCATCGCTTTTATCTCGGGTGAATTCACACTAACTCCAAGTTTGCCGGCTACGGATTTCTTAACATCATCGGCAGCGGGATCTCCTGCAAGAACAGCCATAAACTCTTTATAAGTGAGTCCGGCATACTTCTTGTCAAGTGTCTCGTCAAGCAATCCGAATTCTGTGAATTTCTTAATAATATCACACCAACCCGGGTTCCTGAGGGTTCCCCTGAGCATTGTCCTGGTGTCCTTGATATTATACATATCAATATATGGTAATGAATCTCTGTTTGGATAACCCTCGAATTTACCTACAGGAGGCACTTCCATCAACCAATAGTTATCAAAAAGATCCTTCCCTTCGATTTCAACAACATTTCCGTCTTTCAGGAATTTGGCGTTGTTTTTCCCTGCCATAAGGACTCCTCTGGGACTCCAGGAGAATTTATATCCAAAAGGATTGTCATTGTCATCAGGTGCGGGAAGTCCTCCGCAATATGAGTGAAATTCTATGATTTTGCCATCGGAATTTTCCACTTCGTGAATAATTTTCATTGCGGACATATGGTCAATACCGGGGTCAAGTCCAATTTCATTAAGAATTATTACATTCTTTTTCTTGGCGGATTCGTCAAGATCAGCCATTTCCTTACTGATATAAGATGTTGAAACCATGTGTTTTCCATGTTTTAAACATGCTTTTGCGACTTTCACATGATACGTATATGGAAGGAGACTGATAACTATATCAGAATTTTTTACAAGCTTACCCAGAAGTGAATTATTATTGATATTGAAACTCATCGCTTTTCCGTTGGGATGATCTGCGACCAATGCCTTCGCCTTGCTCACAGTTCGGCTTGCAACAGTTACATAGAAATCAGGTTGATCCATCAGATAACTTACCAGGGGTTTGGAAACCATTCCAGCTCCCAGTACAAGAATTTTTTTCATATTTTTGCCTCCTTTTATGCTTGAAGATAGCATTCCAGATATTTGTAATCCGGTGTCAATTTTCCATTATAAACTATAACAGCCCGTTTAATTTCGGGAGAATAGTTACTTTCTTCAAAAGACTTTGTCGAATCTTCTTTAACTATTTCAGGGATATAAGGTAAAAGCTTTTCTCCGAAATATTCCGACGCTTCCCTTGCGATCTCACAGGGGAGATTGTCAACCGCAAGCACAACAATTCCATCACCCTGAAAACCATCTGTTGTATTTTCCGTTATGGGGTCAAAAACATAAACCGGGTTTCCGGATTGAGTGACATGAGTTGTAAACTCTATCGCCCCTTCAACATCCACGCTGATATCTCCAATTACTTTGAGCGGGGGTTTTGTCTTGTCCTCCATGTAAAGCCTTTTCATAAGATCTCTCGTGACAAGTCTCGGATATCGGGAGCTCCAGTATATTGCATTTATTAAAATTGTCAGGTAAGGAACGTGCCGGTGGAAGATTCCCCGATATTTTCCAGGATTGTCATAATAATCCTGAAGATCGAATTTCTTTGTTTTATCAAGAGGTTCGGCCATATGCTCTTCCTTGAATACAACCTTGTACACGTGCTTATTTGACAGCTTTTCTCTTTTCCTGAGCCCAGGCAATTCCGACGGGGAAATTTCTATTGTGGGCAGTAAGTCCAATATATGCTGCGCGCCCCCGGAGACATTACCATATCCTGCAAATCCACAGACCATTGGGACCAGAGCTTCAGGAATCCCCTCTTTTTTTATCCTCTCCCCTATTCTGCTCACAGCCGACTCTATATCAGACAGGCTGTCATAATGATATGCCTGTTTCATATCCAAAAGAGGTGTCTTTATTCCTTCCATATCCATCTTTTTCCCAAACGCCCATAGAGAATCAACCATTCCGGCAAGACCTGCGAAGTTTCCAAAAAATATCAAACGTCTTCCTGAATCTTCGGTGATTTTTTCGTAATCAATAAGACGGGATCCGGTATCCATATATTTTCTTAAGAGGTGCATATTATGTGATTGCCCTTTTATAACATGGGCAAAATTTACATAAGTTTTCCCGGGTTTTATATAATCTTCAGGTAATTCCTTGACTGCAATTACTGTCTTTGTCGGGCTTAGATCCTCCTGAACAATCGCCCCTGCCTTTTTGTATTCTTCATCTGAAAAAATCCTGATATCTGAAGGTTGAATATAAACCTGAATATCATGCTCCTGTATCAACTTTTTTACATGTGCGGGTGTAAGAGGAACCCTTTTTTCCCACTCACTCTTGTCCTCTCTCCTTATTCCTATGCGATGTTGCAACTGTCTGTCTCCTTCCTAAAACATGCTAAAAATACCGTCGAAAGACGGATTTTCCTGTGTTTTCTAATTCCGATAAAAATATCCTTCTATAATAATAATCTTTATTACTATTCAACGCCCTGAAATGATTGTCTTTCTGAGCGGATCACGAATAATTTTCTTGAATCCGATTACTTTCTCAAGGACGGGATTATGTTGTGTCCGGGGATTAACACAGCGAAGAATCTCAACCCGGGTGGGGTGGAGGGAACAAGGGTCGATAAGAAGGAGGGTTGTTTTATTAGAGCCTTCAGGGGGAGATCCTTCGCTGATTAATATATCGGAGGTAAGGAAGGCTCTCTCCTGCCAAGGTTGATCCAGTAAAGAAAGGTTATCGTATTCCGCTCAGAGCCTGTCCTTGAACGAAGTGAAGGAATGACAGTTTTACGCATTTTTTCCCTGGAAATGTGTAAGTTCTGACAATCTTTTAATAAATGGATTCATAAGAAGGATTCTTCAAAGGGTAATCAAGAATTATGAGATCCGGCAGTCGAGTTTAAAATGGTATAGAAGGGATACAGATGACCAGAGTTATCGATATTCTTGAAGAATATAAGTCCGAGGGAGAATTTGACTCCGTGGGGCATTTCACACTGGACAAGAAAAAAGCTCGGGAAAAAATGAAAAAGTACCAGTTGATCTATCCCCACTACTACGTCCTCGAATTAGTCCAGGCCGCTGTCGCAAGCGGCGCTACAAATATAGAGGTATATGTCGATGCAGATGATTGCATCATAACTTTTGATGGGGAACCTTATTCCAGAGAAGACCTTGATAGTATGTATTCCAGCCTATTCGTGTCCCAGAGCGATCTTCGACTTGAGCGATATCGTGAACTTGCAATAGGAATAAATTCCGCTCTCGCTCTCAACCCCAAATTTATCAAGCTGATTTCTGGGGACGGCAATAATGCGGTTGAGTTTTCCGTTATCCCGCCGGGGGAAGAGATCGTGAGGGAATCCGATGAAATCATCAACGGGACAAGGATTCATGTTAAAGACAGGATATCCTGGAGGGTCGCCGGCAAATTCTTCGCGAAACACTTCATGACCAGGCTTCCGCCTGAGGGCCAGATTATCAAGGAAAAATGTATTTTCTGTCGTGTGCCGATTATATTAAATAAAGATATGATCAATCCTGAAAAACAGATTAGACTTCAGGACGTTTATGTGCAGATTGATTTTCAAAGGGATGGATTAAGAGGGCTTCTGGGAATTCCGAGACAGACTCACCGGTTACTGCATTTGCAGTTTATAAAATGGGGCGTAACAATAAGTAAAAAAACTCTTCCCATCCCTCCGGGGTGTCTTGCTACAAGGGGAATAGTTGAAGCCAACAACCTCATCAAAAATGCATCGCAATCGGATCTGGTGGAAAATAAATCTTTTAAAACGACAGTAAAGCAAATATTGGAAGTTGAAGATGAGTTGATTTTAAAGCTGGTCGAGATGTTTCTTGATATGGAATCCCAGATTCCGGATGAAGACTATTTGGAAATCAAAAAGTTACTGATCCATAGCCTGGAGGATCGTTTTGATTTAAGTGAATATCGAAGAAAACCTACCGAGCTTATAAAAAAATTGGCACAGGCCGAGTTATTTGAAACTACAGATTATAAGCTGACCAGTCTGGAAACGCTGACAAAGCAATATCATGAAATAAAGTATGTTCCATATTCGAAAAAGTTCCACAAGGATCCGCATCCCGACAATCTTATAGTGGCGCATATTGATGATAATTTACGATTAAGACTGTTGAATAAGCTTCTTCCGCCAAGGTTGAAAGAGGGTCAGTCTGCAAATGTAGAAGTTGATTTTCTGAAGAAATTTACCAGGGACAAGAATATTGAAAAATGGAATGAGAAAAAGGGAACTCCCCTCATCCTGTTATCAGACACAATAAGTGAAACCAGGTTGCAGGATAAGAATATTGACGCCGTTATGGGGCTGACTCTGCGTAGCCCGGATGATTTTTCAAGAATCAGATTTTTCAAGGAGAATGGATTCATCACTGAAACATATATGATAGCAGGAGGTCTTTTCTTTGATGCTGCAGTGAATAATGACAAATTGCTTCCAAATTATACCTGGGATGATGTTGAAAAAGATGAAGTATTTACAGACACAGTCAACACAATCCTGTCTTATTGTCCAAAACTTTACATGGACCTCGCCGAAAAATACAATAGCAATTCTGATATCAATGATGCAAACAGGGAGATTATAAGAAGACATCTTCTGAGATATATTAATTTCGTCCTCTCGTTGCAACCGGAAAAGCATGAAAAAGGCAAGAAGAAAAAGACAAGGAAATCGAAAAGAAAAAAAAGCGGTTTTACTTGTAAGATAATTGACCCTGCAACGGCAAGAAAGACAGATAAATCCTCAGGATACGACGAAGTCACAATACCCAATCTTAAACTTGTCCTTCCGGATTCATTTCTCAATCTGAAGATCTTCGATACCGTTTCGGGAGAGATGGCAAGTCTGAATGACCTGCAGGGAGATCTTGAGAAATTCTTTGCTGTTTATTATATAACCAACGATATGTTCGGGCCACAGATGGATAAAAAGCATGTTGTCGTTGTCAGGGATTTTGAAGAATCGGTACTTAAGAAATATTTCGGCTGGTATAAGATTACCAATTATGAAAAAGGACTGAAAGCTGAAAGAGATGCGCTCAAGAATATGAACCGCCCTGGAGAAAAGTCCGAGATATCATCAAGAACCATTGGCAAGGTTAAAATTAAACACGACAAAATATCCGGCGAGATGGGACTTTTAAAGATAGACGATCCGGGGGCATACTCATATCGCTATGAAGGACAAAAAAGGGTTCTTACAGGAATGTTTCAGGTGAGAATCCTGAAAATGAATCGTTATATAACCACAAAAATGCTTGATTTACCTGTAGGCGGGATTCAAGCTGTAATTAATTATGACAATATTAATGTAAACAGCACCTGGAGTGATGTAATTGAGGATGATAACTTCGAGGAAATTAAACATGCCCTGGCGCAAGCCTGTAAATCTCTGGCGGAACAACTCCTGGAAAACTATGAGGATTTCTATAGCTCGGATAAAACGAGGGTAAAAAGGTATCTTTTACAATATGCAAGGATACATACGGGACGCCTGGATTATGAATCAAAATCTCAAGAAAAAGACGCTCTTGGAATTGCACTGAAAAAGATTCCGTTTTTCAAAACAACACTCACACTAAAAGAAGCTTCGCTGGAAGAACTAATAGATAATAAAAAGAAATACGGTACTGTGGCGATTGTGGAAAATTTTATTACAGGTGAGCTTGAGGGAGATAGGTTGATTTGTTTCGCAACGGACTTTGACAAGGAAGCTCTTTCTGATTTCTTTGGAACCGACGGATTGGAAAATGTTGAAAAACAACTTCAGACAAAGAAGATGAAAGATTTTGTCAAGAGGACAAAACCCATACTAAAACCTGAGATTACCTCCAGAACATTAATTTGTAAAATTTCGATAAAACATCAGGAGATAATAGGGGAAATCGGAATTCCCCGGTATTCTTTCCGCCCGAATGAAAAACTCTCACAAATCCGGGTACTCAAAGAAAATCGATTTGTAGTTAATCTCCTGACCAAGCTGCCTATACAGGTTGAAGCATGTATTAACTATAATAAACTTCAGACAAACAAGAACTGGTCCGCTATTATTGAAGACGAAAATTACAGGGAGCTTAAAGAAACTTTAAATCGAAATGTATATATGCTTATAGAGGAATTACACAAGAAGTATTCGGAGTTGGGCGAGACGGATAGAATGATTGCGGAGTTCCAATTTTTATCATTCCTTACAAATTCATTTTCCAAATATACCGATATTAGAAAAGCAAAGCCCGGGTCATTTATCAACAGGTTGGCGGTTATGCCCATATTGACAGCCCTGGGAAACAAAAAAGTGAGTTTTCTTGATTTAGTTGATGATTATGAAAAATCAAAAATAATCTTATATGTCATGAGGGGAATAAATCAGAGTCCTCTCGATCCGGAAAAGAATGTATTCATCCTGACAAAAGAAAGCATGGAGCAGTTAAAAAAGTATTTTTATCATTTTCATGATTACAGCGAGGAACTTGCAAAAGAGAGAATCGCCAGGAAAAATATGTCGAAGGCAAAGATAGAAAATCTGAAAATTGAACAGGGGTATATCACAAAAATCAACATCGGAAAGAAAGGATTCAAAGGAGAGCTTGCGCTTCCCGATTATATACCCCACAGGGAGAAGATTGTTTTCACAAGAGGACTTATTCCTATAATTGAAAAGCCTCTATACAGGGGATCCATGGCGTTCGGCTATATTGAAAAGCCGGAGTTTCAAGTAAACAAGACATTTAACAATGTAATTCTCACTCAATCTGAAAAAAGAGTTATCCTGGAAGTCATCTATAAACTTTATGAAAACCTGATTGAGAAATATCAAAAAATGGAACCAGGCACCGATAGAGAAATCGCACGGAGGCTTCTCCTGGATTTTTATCACGAGCAAAAAAATGTTGTGGAATCAGAGTATAAAATAATGGAGAACAAACTGGAGCAAAAAATCTCATCCCTACCGCTTCTGCCTATAGCGGACGGGAGATATGTGGATATCAATGTAATCCTGGATCAAATTGAAAGACTTGGATATATCCCATATATTCTGAAGTATGAAAACCTTCTGGAGCCGACGGAAGAAGTTGTTTTTAAATTGGAATTGTACGCTTCGGATTATGCATTCTTTGAAAAGATGTTTGGTATAAGCCGACTGAAAAATTATAATAGGATATTACGGATCCGGCGCGAAGACGAGAGGTTGGAAGCGATAAAAAGAAGAAGAGCCGGGGAACTTAAAGTGCATATGAAGAAACGAAGAGAAGATGATCTGAATGATTCTCGTCGATCAAAAGAAATAAAAGTAGAATTTGAGTACAAAGAGCAGGATATACTGAAAGTCCGGGAAAAAATAAATTTATTACCTGAGTCCTCCCCGATTAAAACCTCCGCGGGTTTTATCGAATCAAAACAGTATAAGGGGAAAATATCAATCAAAACCGAACCGGCGAAGCTTACGCCTGATAAGAAATTGCTTTTCTCCCTGAAGAAAGAATTCAGAATTATACGTAGTCAGGGAGATTATAAGTTATCAGACAGTGTTTTGAAAAATATGATAGTCGGCAGATTCGATGAAAAATTCCCGGTATTTTTTGACAGGAGCATAAGACTTCTTTCTGTTAATTCTGCACATCCTTTTATAATCAAAGTTATGAATGGAATTGACAATGAGCCGGACTTGATGTATTATCTGGTTTCACTGATTTACAGCACAATAAACAAGGAGTTGAAAGAAATAACCGACGAGGACGAAATAAAATTTCAGACTTCAATATTCAAGAATCTTTTAAAATACAAAGCAGAGCGGGAGGAGTAAAATGGATAATCATATTATAAAACCGATGCCGATGGTAACGAATTCTGAAAGATACTCCATCAAAGATGAAGATATCAAGATCTTTACCGGCAACTCGAATATGGAGTTAGCGAGGGATATTGCCGCTCATTTGGAGATTCCACTTTCCCATGCCATAGTTGATCGTTTTGAAAATGGTGAGATCAAGGTAAAAATCGAGGAGTCGGTACGAGGATATGAAGTATTTGTGATACAGTCCATGTGTTGTCCTGTCAGTGATAATATAATGGAATTGTTAATCATGTGCGATGCTCTGGAACGTGCTTCAGCAACAAGTGTGAACGTTGTTGTTCCATACTTCGGCTATGCCAAGCAGGAAAAGAAAACCGCCGGAAGGGAACCGATCTCGGCAAAGCTTATTGCTAACATTATGACTGTTGCAGGAGCATCCAGGGTTGTTACTATGGATCTCCACGCCGCCGCCATACAAGGCTTCTTTGATATTCCTGTTGATAACCTTTATGCACTTCCCCTGTTTGTACATTACTACTACAACAAGGGACTTCGTGGAAAAGATATAGTTGTTGTTTCTCCGGATGCCGGTGGTGTCGCCCGGGCAAGACATTTCGCAGAGAGATTAGGCACGACTATGGCTGTCATATTCAAGAGAAGACCCGAACCTGACCAGAATGAAATAATCGAAATGGTTGGAGATGTTAAAGGAAAAAAGGCAATTATAATTGATGACATGATTTCCACAGGCGGAACTCTCGTAAAAGGCGCTGAAAAGCTCATTGAAAAAGGCGCAACTGAAATCTATGCTTGTGCCACACACCCGATTCTCGCCGCAGATGCAATTAAAATAATTAATGATTCACCAATTACCGAGGTTGCAATAACCGACACTATACCAATCCCGGAGGCCGCTCTTAGAGGTAAATTTGTAAAAATATCCGTTGCAAGTACATTTGGCGAGGCAATTAGGAGGAATTTCTTTAATTTATCAGTAAGTACCTTGTTTGATCAAAAATACAAATAGCAGACTATTCAAAGATTACTATTGACATAGAATTTTCGATATGGTAAAAAGGGAAGAATGGAATTACCTAAGAATTCTATATTTTTCAATAAATAACAAATCCCGAAAGGAGATTTTCTGATGCATCAGGAAAAGCTCAAAGCAATTAAAAGAACCAGAACAGGAAAGGAATCCTGTAAAAAGAACCGGAATGAAGGATTTATTCCCGGTGTAATTTATGGAAAGAATTTTGACAATGTATTGGTAAAGGTGGACGCAAAAGAACTCAAAAAAACTCTCACCACCAGAGCCGGCACCAGGGTAATTATTAACCTTGATGTTGAAAACAACGGAGAATCAACTGAATATACCACAATGGTTATTGAAATTCAGAAAGATGTTTTCCAGAAGCGATATATGCATGTAGATTTCCACAAAATCTCACTTGATGAGCTAGTAAACACGGAAGTGCCGATCATCCTCAGAGGTGAAGCAATAGGCGTAAAACACGGTGGAATGATGGATCAAATTTTATGGACAGTTCCCTTTGAAGCATTACCACTCGATCTTCCCGAGCTGCTTGAAGTTGATATATCACACCTTGATGAGAATGACACACTTAAAGTATCCGATCTCTCAATAAAAGAGGGAGTAAAAGTCCTTGCGGATTCCGAGGAACTTATAGCTGTCGTACATCCGCCAAGAGTTATGGAAGAAGAGGAAACGGAAGCAGAAGAGGAAGCAACTGAGGAAGGTGCCGGTGAAGAGGCGGCTGCGCCTTCGGAGCCAGTGGCGGCCGGATAAAATGTCCGGGATTTTGATAGCGGGACTGGGGAACCCCGGGCTACAGTATGCCAGAACCTATCATAACACCGGCTATATGGTCGTAGATGGGCTCAGGCACAAGCTGGGGTTTCCTCCCTGGAAAAAAAGGAAATTCATGAAAATCTCACAAGGAAGCCTGTGTGACAAAGAGATTATCATTATCAAACCCACAACCTATATGAATTTATCGGGAAGCGCCATCCTGTCCTGCTTTACAAAATATAAAGCGACAAATTCAGATATGCTGGTCGTTGTTGATGATATGGCTTTACCTTTTGGTAAAATCAGATTCAGAGCAAGAGGCAGCGACGGTGGTCACAACGGCCTGGCATCAATCATTGAAAAAATAGGAACAAGTGAATTTCCCCGACTCCGGGTGGGAATAAACGCGCCACCCGGAGAAGTCACTACCACGGATTATGTACTCTCAAATTTCACGCCCGATGAGTTGAAGACTATTAAAAAAATATTTAATAGATCTATTGAAGGGATCATGGTCTTTATTGAAGAAGGCATTATTGAAGCGATGAATAAATTCAATTGATTATTTCCGGTTCAATCTTATAGTGGAAAACAATATTCCCGGTATTAGACTATTTACTTTTCCTTTTTCGTCGTGATAATAGAATTGAAATTTTGTCCTTCTTAAGGGAGTAGGTTTAAGTAACTTTTTTTAGGACAATCCATTACAAGGGGGAATAACCATGGAGATTAAAGGCGGCCAGATGTTTCCAGATATACCGCCACATTTACGCGAGATTGAAGCAAGGAAGAAATTCTATAAAACCAAGACCGGCAAAACAAGCAAGGGGCCAAAAAGTGATCGAACCTTCATTACGAAGGAAGCAATGGAAAAGCCCGGGTTCAGACCTACGGGTGGTTTATACAAGAATGTTCCCGATACAGGAAAATTTAAGCTTATGTACGGGATTTTCCCCATTGCACCCCCACCACAGGGGCCAAAACCACCATTTGGAGCAAGTCCTATGTATGGAATTTACCCCATTGCACCCCCTCCACAGGGGCCAAAACCACCGTTTGGACCAATGCCTATGTATGGAATTTACCCGCCACTTGGGCCAAAACCACCGTTTGGGCCGCAACCAATGTACGGAATTTATCCTGTAATGCCCCCGTTTGCACCAGGGCCAAGACCACCGTTCGGACCAAGACCACCTTATGGTCCCAAACCTCCGAATGCACCTCCATGGCCAAGACCACCTTATGGTCCCAAACCTCCAAATGCACCCAACCCGCCATTTGGGCCACATCCCATACCGCCCAATATGCCAATGCCACCGGCAGGACCAAGACCTCCATTTGGACCCTATCCGGTACCTCCATTTATGCCATTCCCGCCAATATGGCCCAGGCCACCGTTTGGACCAAAACCTCCATTCGGTCCCAGGCCACCGTTTGGACCAAAACCGCCATTCGGCCCCAGGCCACCGTTTGGACCAAAACCGCCATTCGGACCCAGGCCACCGTTTGGACCAAGGCCGCCATTCGGCCCCAGGCCACCGTTTGGACCAAAACCGCCATTCGGACCCAGGCCACCGTTTGGACCAAGGCCGCCATTCGGCCCCAGGCCACCGTTTGGACCAAAACCGCCATTCGGACCCAGGCCACCGTTTGGACCAAGGCCGCCATTCGGCCCCAGGCCACCGTTTGGACCAAAACCGCCATTCGGACCCAGGCCACCGTTTGGACCAAAGCCTCCGTTCGGACCGGGACCCGCGCCAATGTATGGAATTTACCCGATAGTAGCGCCAAGCTGGCCTCCTGCGATCATGTACGGAATATTCCCTGAAAAACCTCCAACACAACCCAAGGCAATGTATGGAATATTCCTTGATAGACCTCCAACACAACCCAAGGCAATGTATGGAATATACGTATGATCATCAGGTAAATATCTGAGTGAAAAACAGGCATATGTCCTGTATTAGTGTATTATATCTTAATGTTTATATATAACTGCTATAAAGGGAGAAGTATTTTCTCCCTTTATTTATTATTCCATTTTTCTTATGGCAAGTTCTTTCATCCTGGCGGTAAAGCTCCTCTTCTCTCCGTTCTCAGCTTATCGGGATGGGGACATCCCTCCTACAAACCTGGAAATGGGAATTGAGAGGTGGAAAACGAGAAACGAGATCTGACCTCCGATTTCCTTCCGGTACCTAGTATACCAACTGCTTCATTATGCCTTTATAAATATCCCCGGGAATCCAGGCAGGCTCTTTTATACCCATAATAGAATTCACCGGCCTCAGCGGCGTTCCCATGAATTTCTCCTTCGCAGGCCAGTAGCCGTCATTCACCATAGATCCTCCCTCAACACCCACGGGCTTGTTCAGGGGAGGTAACATATAACCTCCCGCAGGCTTTCCCGGGTCGGTATCCGGGTATTCGTCCAGCGCGCCGAATGTATGTGCAAGATCATGCGCAAGCTGAAACGCCGGGGCGTAAGTGGATATCACAACGGAGTTCTTCCGATACCAGAACTGCCTTCCGGTGTCGTTGTCAAGGTAAAAGGAGACTCCGCCCTGCAGAGGGTTTGAACCGGGAGATATGCCGATTACCCTGTCAAACCGCGGGTGCTTCTCTCTCCATTTATCCAGTGCAGAACATATTTTCTTTATATCTTTCGGTTGAGGATCAATCTTGAGATCCTCCGGGAATTCCTCATATACATATATCTCGAAATTTTCCTCATCAATGGGGAATGCACCCATAAGGAATTCCTTTCCCTCCTTCGCCTTTTCCTCATATCTTCTCTTTCCTTTCGAGGTGAAAAGATGTTTTCTGAGATAATCCCCCAGGGGTTTTGGCATGAACTTCTCTCTCTCCTCTTCCGGAACCGACGCTACAAAACTTATATAGGACTGCCTCTTCCATGCCTGGTCGCCAAGACGTGAAATCCATGACCATTCATCAACTTTCCAGTCTTTTGCATGCGCCCAGTATCCTATGGGCAGTGGCATTATTGCAATACGGAGCTTTTTTGTCCTTTGGAGAGGATATTTAAACACATGCTCTCTTAATTTTGATCCGTTTGGATCAATAATGTTTACCTTGAATATATAATTTCCAATACGATTATGCTTTTTCGGATCAATATAAAACCTGTATAGATATGTCTCGTAGTTTGGATTGTCCAGTATGCCAAAGTAATTTTTGAGATCTTCCGTCATAGGCACCGGCTCGCCATATTCATCAGCCCATAGCGCTCCGTCCGTAGTGCTTCCCGCCGATCCGAATATGGTTTTTCCCTTCAGTCCAAGCGGAATTGCATAAGAAGTCTGCCTGAATCCCTGCATTCCCACTGTTACGGTAAGAAGATAATTGGACGGGAATTTCTCCTTCTTCTGAACCTCGACAGTGCTATATATGACCATTCTTTTTCCTGAAATCATTGGGATGTTACGATTATCCAGAGCCTGTATAGGACGAAACTTTCCAATTCTTGCGCCGAATATGCGGGAGTCGATAAAATACGCGAGGTATCGCGACACCTGCTGTACATTGGGTTTGTCCTTCCGATCCGGCAGGTTGTCCATGCCGATTATGTCTATCAGATATTGCCCCCTGCGAATGAATATACGGTATTTGTCGTAATCCTTCATCGCCTCGAACGACTCGTCGCCGAATTTCGATAGCTCGGCAGGTTTATAGTGTCCCATGGATGACATATTTAAGAATTTGCGGAAAACATAATGCACATTGGGAACAGTCCTCCCTCTTTTCTCATCGATCATTGTGCCTTCCCGGACGAGGGTGATTGTTACATTAAATGTCAGGGCGGTCTTTGGAGAAGAGTTGAGATCAACGAGCATCCTGTATCCCCTGTTCGATGAGCTATGGAAATTGCGGGATTGAGTATTGAATTTCTGAAAATTGATCTGCCACTTGCCCGTCTGGAATTCCTGCGGCTCCGGGAAGAACCGGGAAGTGTCGGTATCAAGCTCATTCCCGCTTATTTGTGCAAACGCCTGTTCGAATGATAAAATCATCAATAAAAATATAATGACAGCTATTGTCTTTTTAAATCGAAAGCTTGTTCCAGACATCATTCCATCTCCTTATTTTTTCTCTTCAACTTTATTAATGTTATTGAATAACCCTCTCCCACAATAAAAACTTTCTTCTCATATGGGACACCGGAGAAAAGTTTCAGAATATCGTTTACAGGCTCTTCAGGGAACTGATCCGATTCGTGAATTATCATAATATCTTCCACCGGATCCATGTCAATATATGAGTTGCTCTTTATACTCTCTATCTCCAATTTCATACGATTAAGATGGAATTCCTCCCAACTGAATTTTGGGCATATCTTCTTTCCCTTTTGCATCGCTCTCCAACGAATGTACTCGATACTGAACGGGAAATATCTACACCTGTAAAAAATTACCTCTTTATATTCATTCTCCATTCCCGGCGAATCAATACTATCTATAACCGGATCAATATTGTAATAAGACTTATCGGGAGCTTCTGATTTTAGCAACTTGATTCGAGTTGGATTCTCCTCAAAAATTTTCGCATTACCGGGAATAAATGTATGGGCTGATATTGTCATGACGGAAATTCCCACCAGGATAAAGGCCAAAACAGGCTTGAGCCATTTTGTATCGGCAATCCAATACCCTCCCAGCGCCGCGCCGAATATAACCAGCGACAGGATATAACGATAACCTTCAAACATCAAATGGTACATTATTATAGAAACTGCTGCAAGTGTTACGGGTAAAAGAAGTTTCCTATAAA
Organism: Vulcanimicrobiota bacterium; assembly: GCA_021107945.1. GTDB lineage: Bacteria > Vulcanimicrobiota > JAJTBE01 > JAJTBE01 > JAJTBE01 > JAIORV01. The sequence goes on from JAIORV010000187.1 coordinate 91,772, forward strand.
GGTTCCGTCGGAATATAGACATAAAAACAACCCCGGCCGCCATTAAGACCGAAGCAAAATTGAACATATTAAATATAAAGTTAATGACAACCTGTTTGTGCAGGCTGAAATCCCTTGGCGCAACAACATCAGCAAAAAATTTGATCTTAATCTCAGGTGATGCCCAGAGAAACCACAAAAGGAAAATAACTAAACAAATTATGAGCATAAATGAAAAATTAATGATTCTATATGTGGGAGAATTCGTGTAATTTTCATTCTTTTTCCATTTTCTCTCAAACAATAAAGTGATTACAAAATATATAACTGATGGAGCTATTATAAATATCAGATAATATATTGGCCAGCGTGCGTAATCCTCCAGGTTGCTCATCTGGTTAAAAAACCTCAATGTCCCCCACCCTATTACGAAAAATGCTATGATAGATCCCAGAAATGTAATAAATGCCCTTTTTGAGCGAAATATCTCCGGAACCAGAAACCACAAAAGAGGTAATGTAATAAAAAAGGCTGATGACCACTTTGTCAGGAGTGATAATGCAAGAACAATTCCAAGTATAACGGATACAACCCGATTCTTATAGCTTCTTGATTTCAATAGGAAATAGAATGCAAGAGCGGTCATTGCGGTCTGGGGAAAATCTTGCATATAGATACGGGAATAATCGAGAATCCAGGGGCATGATCCGGCGAGCGCCATAACAGCCGCTCCTGAATAATAACCTCCAAGCTCATATCCAATCCCAAACATTGCAATGAGAAAAATAACGGTGAATACTGACACACTAAACCTGGCGACATTGATACTTATTCCCATGAACTTGAAAAAAGGTATTACAACGATGTGAATGAGCGGGGGATATGCACACATATGTATATCGTGCTTTTTTCCCTGAAAAAATACCTCATACATCCTGTGAGTGCGAAATATGTGGCTGTCCGTTTGTGACGGAGCTGTGTCCTTTTGAATAAACAGATAATTCTGAAAAAGATAGATTGAAATAAAGAGAAATATGAATAAAGCCGCCAGGATTCTCTTATCAATAGAGAACCCCAGGACTTTTATCCTGTTTGGATTCTCATTTTTTTTATTGTCATCTGACATGAGTGTTTATCCCGATATCTATTTACTGTAAAGACAAAAAAGGGAAGTTAGAAATTAGAAGTTGGAAGCGGGATCCAGCTTCTAATATCTCTTCTAACTTCTAACTTCCAATATCTCTTTGCATTCTTTGATTATTTGCGATTTCATTGCCTGTAACGACCTCGCGGGACAAGTCCTTCTCTCGAGTTATATTGTGGGTAATTGCCCGTAACGCCTACCGCTTTGTGATTCTGCCCAGAGCAATAGAAAGTATAGGCACTTGAGTTCTTTATTGATTCCGTTTCATCAGAGGCCTTTGACTCGTATGACTTGCTGTATGTGTCATCGCCAAAGGAAGCGCATGTGGGGATAGCCCTTAGATAATCGGGAACAAGGTATTCCAGATCGTCGGGATACTCTCCCTTGTTGTCCGTGGAATACATTTCAAGGGCAGTGCCGATATTCTTACAGTTTGACTGACATTGGGTAAATTGCCCCTGCCCTCTTGCCCTGAGGAAATTTGGAACAAGTATTGCCGCAAGAATTCCTATTACAGGTAGTACTAAAACAAATAAAACTCCCACCACAATGAGGACAATAAGCCATGTAGGCATTCCCTTCTTTTTCATAGGAGCGCCGCAATTGGGACAACGATCTTTTGAAACCCCCAATTCCGTGCCGCAATGAGAACAGTAGTTTACTTCCATATATCTCCCCCCTTGTTATTGTTTCAGGTTACCGGCATTCATTCTATCTTGGCACAAGTCCCGTTGTTGAGTTATACTGCGGATAGTTCGCCCCGACGCCGACGGCTTTATGATAATGACCGGAGCAATAGAAAGTATATTTTGATGTTGAAGATCCGAAAGAGGATCCTGCTTTCTTTTTCTTCTTTGGCTCTTCATTCCATGATGAATATGATTTATCGTAAGTGTTTTCCCCTGCGGCGGCGCATGTAGGGATAACTCTTAGATAATCGGGACTGAGTTTATCAAGGCTGTCTGGATACCTTCCGCTGTTATCCGTGGAGTACATCTCAAGAGCAGTGCCGATATTTTTGCAATTGGACTGACACTGAACATATTGCCCCTGCCCTCTTGCCCTCTGAAAATTGGGGATCATTATTGCCGCAAGTATTCCAACTACAATTATTCCGACCACAAATAGCACGCCCAGTACAATCCCCACTATTGCGCAAGTGCTCATTCCTTTCTTTACCGGAGCGCCACATTTGGGGCAGGTTGTTGCTCCCGGGTCCAGACGCTCTCCACATTTCTTACAGAATTGCTCTGCCATAAAACCATCTCCTCATTTTAGTTTCCATTTTTTCAGGCATTATCCGACATATGTTATAGAATATTTTTGTTTATTTCTTTAGATATACAATATCCGGGAAAGCCTGATATATAAAAGTTTTTCAACGTTTTAATGAATAATCCTTCGAAGTATGCTAATAAGAGAGGGAAAGGTCTAGAATTTGGTAATTTCCTCCTCTTCTATACCAGACCCAATTTTATGCAAAAGGGGATTTTGGGGGTAAGATAGAAGTGATTATCCTGCTATGTTATCATCCTGTTATCCTGTTCTATTCTGCTCTGATCATTCATTCTGATCTTTCAGGTTTACAGGGTCATATCTAAAATTTCAAAGGTTTACAAATTTATTATGATCAAACATCGAAAAACATATTTGATATTCTTGATAATCATTCTTATCTCTTTAATTTCAAGTTGCAGTCGAAACATTGAAAGAGACACCACCAATCCAAAAAGCATCTCCTTCCGGAAAGATATTTCCAAAATGGATAACGAAAAAAAGAAAAACATGAAAAAGTTAGTAGCGCAAGAGGACATTGCTTTCATTATATGCGAAGGAAATATAAAATCGGAAATAGATTCGCCTGTCAAAACAAAAGAATCATCTGTTAAATTTAAAAATAAGACAGACGAAAATAAGGTTAAATTGACAAATAAACAGAAATTACTCCTTGAGGGCGCAAGATTGAGACTTGGCGACGAATATGACGCCTCATATTATTCGGAAGGTCATCCCCCCGACGGGAAAAGCGCTTGTGTTGATGTTGTGTATTACGCATACAAAAAAATCGGGGTTAATCTTCAGAAAAAAGTCAATGCTGACCTGAGAAGCAACCCCGGCATATATCCCGCGAAGGGAGATTATGCCATAAACCATCGAAGGTGTCCCAATCTTATTGTATGGTTCAGACGTTTCACAAAAAGCCTCGATAGGAAATCCAAAGGCAAGAGCTTGTCGGGATGGAAGCCCGGGGATGTTGTTTTCTGGAGTCTGACAAATGACGGGGTGGCGGATCATTGTGGAATCATAAGCGATAAAAAAACCGATGACGGCGTACCCCTTGCAATCCATCAATTCCCACCCGAATGCAAGGAAGAAGATGTATTAAACGACTGGGTGATAATGGGGCATTTCAGGTGGTGAATTAATTCTTAATTGGTGTCTGTCCCTAATTTATGCAAAGGAGAAAAACCGGACAATGTCAAGAAAAACATATTCTCTTCTCCTGTTATTGTTTTTGTGTGTTGTAATGCTCATATCATCAGGATGTAACAGGCAAGGAGCGCGTGAATTTACATACAAATCTGGATTTTTACCGGGATCTCCCTGGCCGGCGTTTCACAGGAACATCAGAAGAACCGGGCTCTCGGATTTTAATGGACCTGACAAATCCGATCTTCTATGGAAATATGAAGTGGGATTTCCCATTTCCTCGTCCCCTGTTATTGGGGTCAAGGGATTTGTCATAATCGGAGGCGAGGACAATAAGATCCATGTTGTGAAACCTGACGGTGAGCTTGCCTGGAGTATGAAAGTGAAGAACAGGGTGACAGGCTCCGCGGGGATTTTTGGCGACGGGAGCTTATTGATAGGGGCGGAGGATGCTTTTTTATACGCTTTGAATACCAAGGGGATGCTTTTGTGGAAATTCGAGGCCGAGAGAGGGATAAGCTCGTCTCCTGCAATAGATAACTTCGGCTCCGTTTATATTGGCTCAAATGATAATTATATATACAAGCTTGATCACGACGGCAACCTTCAATGGAAATACAAGACCATCGGCTTTATAGCTTCCGCACCTGCGGTTGACAGCGACGGAAATGTATATTTCGGCTCCGAGGATGCCCATTTTTACTGTGTTGACAAAAAGGGAATATTGAGATGGAAATACAAGACCGGTGATGAGATTGTATCCTCGGCGATGATTGATGACCAGGGAAATATATACATAGGCTCCACAGATCACAACATATATTCGTTCAATGAAAAAGGGGAATTGCGCTGGAAATTTAAAACCGGACATGCCGTTATCTCATCCCCTGCCCTTGCTCCCGATGGAAACATTGTCGCGGGGTCCGAGGATAATCATCTCTATAAGATTTCCCCCGACGGCAAGTTAATATGGAAATTAAAAACACAGGGAGAAGTCAACTCGTCACCCGCAATCGACAAACGGGGGAATATTTATGTGGGTTGTGATGATTACAATTTATACTGTATTTCTCCCGGCGGCAAGGTGTTATGGAAGTATAAAACAAAAAAGCCTGTCCGATCGTCTCCCGCTATTGGGGACGGTGTAGTCTATTTTGCCTCGATGGACGGGAATTTATATGCGGTGGGAGAACGATGAACGGAGGACGGAGGACGGAAGATAGAGGAGAGGGTATCGAAAAACCTCAAAATCTCTTCCATTCTCATTTCCCATTTCCCATTTCCCACTTCCTTTCCCGTTGGCAATCCTTGCAGATCCCATATATCTCGAGCTTGTGGCTTTTCATCTTGAAACCATGTTCCCGGGAAACCTGTTTCTGTATATCTTCAATGGCTTGATTGATAAACTCGATATATTTTCCGCATTTGCTGCAAATAAGGTGATCGTGGTGAGGTCGTTCATATTTGCGCTCAAAGATACTGCTGCCGTCTTTCCTGTGGATTTCCCTGGCCAGGTCGCATTCCGCCAGTATTTTCAGCGTGCGATATACCGTGGAGAGTCCTATCTCCGGATGATTCCTGATGATAATGTGATGAAGCTTCTGGGGTGTTATATGTTTCTTGGTTTTCAAGAAAATCTCAAGAATAACATCTCTCTGGATCGTTTTTTTATGCCCGGAAGTTTTCAAATATTCATGAAAAATTGATTTTTCGTCAGTCATAACCAAAACCTTGATTGTTTATTTTTTCAAGCTTCCCATAGTAAGCTTTGATTTATACTCTCATGGATTTATTTTGACATCATCTACTTCACCTAAAACCACCGGGAGCGTTTGCCCCGGCTGACCGGATGATGGCGATTTATTTTTATGTAAGTATAGAAGAGATAGATTCACTTTTTTCTTTGCCTTCATCTCATGGAATCACAAATACTCCTTTCGGGAAATGCTCTTTTATAACATTAATATATGCCCCGGATTGTTTCTCGTCGTGTAACATAAGATATGTATAATATACCGCTATATGATCCTTCTTTTCGTCCCTGATATGGGATATCATCCTTTTTAATTCATCGTTCTCAACTTCTTTAATCCGGCGATTATAAATATTTACTGTCTCCAACTCCCGGGACATCAGGTCCCTTACTATTTCAAGATTTCTTGTCAAACCCATAAATCCACCTCAATAATATTGTTAATCCTATGTTTTTTCGGGAGAAGGTAAAATCCTCCTATATATGTAACGGAATATCTATTCAGACTTCTCTTATGGGAGGAATATCTAAACTTTGATTTCCCAACGTTTTAGGCTGGTCGGGAGACCAGCCTCTACCCGTTTTGGAAGTTGGAAATGGGAAGTGGGAAACGGGAAAATATATGGATTTATAACGGTTGGGAAACCGCCCCACATAATTGTCTAAACAGTTAAATTTGTTAAAGACTCTGCGCCCGCACTGAACTTGTTTCAGTTTTTTCCGCGTCCTCTGCGGTGAATAGTTACGATATGAAGGGATTTATAAAAATAAGAAAAATTATTAATTATGCACTGTCCCAATTGTAGCAAACCCATAAGACAGGGAGTAAGATTCTGTATTCATTGCGGATATGATTTATCCACAACACCGGGATTTTTCTCCTCCCCTACCCTGCCTGTGAGTTTTGTATTGGAAAAAAGATACAGGGTCATTCAATATATCACGTCCGGAGGAATGGCTCACATTTATAAAGTTGAGGACAGCAGACTTAAAAATGTATATTGTCTGAAGGAAATGATGGATAATTATCGCCTGCCGGAAGAGAAAAAGGAAGCGGTTCACAGATTTATAAGGGAAGCTGAGATCCTTGCCAGACTTAAACATCCGTCAATTCCCCGAATAATAGATCACTTCATTGAAAATGGCAGATATTATCTTGTTATGGAATATATCGAGGGAGATGACCTGGAAACGCTTTTATCGAGACAACCCGACGGCAGATTCAACTGGGATCGGGTTACATCATGGTTGAGGCAGATTCTTGATATGCTTGGATATATTCACAACATGACTCCCCCGCTTATATACAGGGATATGAAGCCCTCGAATATGCTTCTGGGGGACGATGAACAGATTTACCTCGTGGATTTTGGAATTGCCCGGGTATTTGCTCCGAGGAAAAAGGGAACTCTCATCGGCACTCCGGGGTATGCCTCCCCTGAGCAATATAAAGGGCAGGTGGACATAAGATCCGACATATACTCCCTGGGAGCGTCACTTCATCATATGGTTACCGGCAAGGATCCCCGGGAAGACGTGCCCTTCAACTTCCCGCCGGTAAAAATCTTGAATCCCGACATCGACACTCATCTATCCTCAATAATAGATAAAGCTTTATCCTATAAAATGGAAGAGCGGTTCGCAAGTATAGAGGAAATGAGAAACGCCCTCAACGGTGGCAACAGTTCGTTCGAAGCAAAGAAGCTCTATAAAATCGGGCTCTCATATCTTAAATCAGGCAAATACCCCGAGTCGGAAGTTGCATTCACAAAGGCGCTGGGGCATAATCCGGATGATGCCGGAATATATTTGAACCGCGGCGTGGCAAGGGAGAGAATGAATAAAAACGATGAGGCCATTGCTGATTTCATAGAAGCGGAAACCAGGCAGCCTGACAATCCTGATGCAATATATAACCTGGGTTGCGCCCTTAAAAGCGCCGGAGACCTGGACAGGGCTGCTGCGAGGCTTGAAAGGGTTATTAAACTTGCCCCCGATCACACAAGCGCATACAATAACCTGGGTAATATCTATTATACACGGGAGCAATGGGACATGGCCATTGAAATGTATGAGAGAGCGATTGCAATTGACCCGGGCTTTACCCTGGCGATGCAGAATCTCAAGAAAGCAAGGCGCAAGAAGAGGACGCATCAGAGAATAAAGAAGTTTGATCAGTCCGCAAGGTTTGACAGCGACCCTGCAAGAGCGTTTTACAACCTTGGAATGTACTTCCTGGAATGGGGACGATTTGATGAGGCCCAGGCCGAATTTCAAAAGGCGTTGAGACTTGGAACCGATGATGCAGATCCGTTCGAGGGGCTCGGGCTGGTCTATTATCGAAAAAAGGATTACAGGGAAGCCGCCCGAAACCTTGAAAAGGCGTTAAAGGTAGATCCGGGCATAATCAAGCTCTACGGTCCCCTGGGAAGGTGTTACCTGAAAACAGGGAGAAAGAGAGAAGCGCAAGCATGCGTCGAGGCAGGAATGGAGCGGATAATGTATTCCGATGAAAACTGGAGACAGGACGATGAATTCCTTGCCCTTCGCACGAGACTCGAGGAGATAACGGGAGAGACCGTTAACATTACAAAATGGGAAAAAGAGCGAAAGAAGAAATCCGGATCAAGAAATATCAAAGACGTAATATTAAATTTTATAAAAGGAACATCAAAATTGAAGTTTGATTAAGCTTTTTCAATAATTAATATCGTTTTTATCAGGATTTTAATAAAACTGCAAAGAAGCAAAGAACCTTGGCTTTCACCAAGGCAGGCGCAAAAAAAATCTTTTTTGACCTTTGTGGTCTTTGCGGTGAAATAATGTCATCAATAACTATAAATAGCTTAATTAGAGAATTTATTCAGACCCATCACTGTAGGAGAGGCTTCCAGCCTCGATTTTCGTGGCAAGATGCCACTCCTACAAGGGAGGACTGAATGCTTACTAATTAGAAGTACTCACATTTTGCACATGTGAATTTGTTAAGAAGTAATAGAATTTACTTCAAGTGTTTTAAGGTAATAATAGGTATTTTAAGGTGTTTAAGACAACACCACAATTTATTGTGGTGAAATGAGCGTAAACCCCACCACTACAGCGTCCTAACCACTTCAGTGGTTTATCTCATCAAGAAACCGTTGAAACGGTTAAATTGGA